>DASRQP010000197.1:0-23531 GCA_035696585.1 Candidatus Acidiferrales bacterium
GGTTGAGCCGGACTCGAACCACACGTCGAGAATGTCTTTCTCTTTGCGGAAACGCGCCGAACCGCATTTGCATTTCGTTCCGGGCGGCAGCAATTCCTCTGCCGAGTGCGAGAACCAGGCGTCCGCGCCTTCTTTTTCGAACCAGCGGATTACGTTGCGGAGTGCGTGAAAATCCTTGAACTGCTCGCCGCATTGTTCGCAATACATCACGATGAGCGGCACGCCCCAGAAGCGCTGGCGCGAAATGCACCAGTCGGGGCGTTCGGCAACCATGCCGGAGAGACGCTGCTCGCCCCACTCGGGAGTCCATTTCACTTTGCGGATTTCGTCGAGCGCGTGCTGGCGAAGATGGTCGTGTTCGAGATCGATGAACCACTGCTCGGTGGCGCGAAAAATCACGGGATTGTGGCAGCGCCAGCAATGCGGGTAACTGTGCTGCAATTTTCCCTGCCCGATCAGCGAACCGCGCGATTCGAGGAGCTTGATGATGAGCGGATTGGCTTCGAAGACGGTCTTGCCTTTGTATTCGGGCAAGCCTTCGACGAAACGGCCGTCGTCATCGAGCGGAGCGTATGTGTCGATGCCGTATTTTTGGCCGGTGCGAAAATCGTCCGCGCCGTGGCCGGGAGCAGTGTGGACGATTCCAGTGCCCTGCTCGAGCGTGACATAGTCGGCAAGTACCGCGGGCTCGAGGCGATCGAGAAATGGATGGTGAAATTTCAGATGCGCGGCTTCGAGTTCGCTGCCTTTATACGTGGCGAGGAGTTTTGATTCTTTGTAGCCGCAAGCATCCGCAACGCTTTTACGAAGCTGATCCGCGACAAGGTAAACCTCGCCAGCGTCGGTTTCGACTGCCGCATAAACAAAGTCCGGATGGAACGCGAGCGCCATGCTGGCGGGAATCGTCCAGGGAGTAGTTGTCCAAATGATGCCATAAACATTCTTGCGCTTGAGAGCGGCGGGAATTGCGTTCGCGTCCGAGCCATCCTGGGCGAGTTTGTAACGAACGTAGATCGAGGGGCTGGTGTGGTCGGCGTATTCGACTTCCGCTTCCGCGAGCGCGGTGCGATCGCTGATGCACCAGTAGACCGGCTTCAGTCCCTTATAAACGTAGCCCTTCTCCATGAACGTCAGGAACGCTTCGGCGATGGTCGCTTCGTGCTCCTGGTCCATGGTGAGATAGGGTTTCTCCCAGCGGCCGAGGACGCCGAGGCGTTTGAAATCGCGGCGGTTTTGGTCGATATATTTCACGGCGAACTCGCGGCACATCCGGCGAAATTCGGCGGGCGCGACGCTATCTTTTTTTCCGCCCAGTTGTTTTTCGACCTTGGATTCAATCGGCAGGCCGTGGCAATCCCAACCGGGAATGTATGGCGAACGGAAACCGGCCATGGTCTTCGATTTCACGACCATGTCTTTCATAATTTTATTCAGGCCCGTTCCCAGGTGAATGTCCCCCGTGGGATAGGGAGGCCCGTCGTGAAGCACAAAAAGCGGGGCTTGGGCGCGGGATTCGAGGATCCGCTGGTACAGCTTTTCCGTCTCCCATTGAGCAAGCTGCTGCGGCTCCCGCTGAGGCAGCTGAGCCTTCATCGGGAAATCGGTGCGGGGCAAATTGATGGTGCTTTTCAGGTCGAGAGGTTTCGCCATTTGGCCTTTTTTTGGGGCGTTTTGTTGATGTTAACGGAGCGGAACGTCGCGCACCGCAGTGAACATCGTATGTTACAATGAAAAGGCATGGGTGTCAGCCCGCGGGAGGGCCCATACATCCTTTTTTGCCTGGCAGAATCTAAATAAAACGACGAGCAATCTGGGCGACAGGGTGTAGGCCAACGTATGGACCAGGACCAACAAAGAAGCGCGCAACCGCAAAACACGCAGAGTGAAGGAGTTCCTCGCCTGAACTTGAAGCTTACGCGCCTTGCGGTGGCCCACGAATCGTGGTTCGCGCTGTTTCTGTCGAACCTCAAGGAATTCCTGACCGAACGGCCGGCGAAAGTTTCGCGCGGCACAGGGCCGAGCGCTTTCCAACCAGCGCGATTCGGCTCGTCGATGTCGGACAACTTCAAGGAACTTCTGCATCGATTGCCGGCTTCCGCGCGACAGGCATCCGATTCCGAATTGCTGGTTACGTCGAGAGGGTGGTTCGCAAGCTTCTGGGAAAATATACGCGACACAGTTGCGCCGCGAAAATTGCCTCCGTTGAAAGTGACGAGCAAGCCGATTGCCGTGCCGGAAATCTGGACGCCGAACAAACAGTTCACAAAGGTGCAGGCGCTGTCCTTGGCGTTTCACGTTCTGGTGATCGTGCTGATCATTTTGCCGCTGCTGCCGGAGTTCATGTCTCCGCCCATGCAGGCCAATGCGATGAATGTGACACCACTGAACGTTTCTCCTTTCCTGGCCAAGCTGAAGATGGGGAACAAGAAAGCCGGTGGAGGAGGAGGAAGGATTGGCACTGCTCCCGCGACTCGCGGACGTTTGCCAAAGTTTTCGATGGATCAGATTACCCCTCCGGAAGTGCACCCGCCCGAGCATGCGAAACTGCAGGTCGAGCCGACGGTGATAGCACCGCCGAACATCCGTATGCCAACTCCGAATCTGCCGAACAATGGCGACCCGCTCTCTAATTTGGTGAATGATTCGATGGGCAGCGGCAGCGGTACCGGCATCGGCAGCGGCAATGGCGCCGGTGTCGGCCCAGGCAGTCAGTATGGGATTGGCGGCGGCACTCCAAACGCGGGCGAAAATGGGTATGGAAACCCCATATGCATCTACTGTCCCACTCCGAAATATTCGGATGCTGCGTTCAAGCTAAAAATTCAGGGCGTGGTGGTTCTTGACGTTATCATCGGAACTGACGGTCGCGCGCACAACATCCATGTGTCCAAGGGCCTTGGCTATGGACTTGACGAAGAAGCGATCACGGCTGTACGAGATATTTATCGCTTCAAGCCGTCGACCGGCCCCGACGGACAACCCGCTGCGGTGCATATGCTGTTCGAAATAGAATTCCATTTGTACTGATTTTTCCTGCCTCTTTATTCACGGGTCCTCGTCCCTTCAATGTGCTTCCTTGCAGTTACGAGTGCGCACAGGCTTGAAAGGCCAGCCGTCTCACACAGGCGCATTCTGCTACGATGTGCAGCATGAGATTCGCTTATCGGCCAATTTTGCCGGTCGTAATGTGTGTTTTGTTTGCGAGTTTGCCGGCTGCGGCGCAGTCGGGATCAATCGCGTTCACGGCACGCATCACGCCGTCCACGGGCGTGGCCGAACCGGTGAGAGGCTTGCCATTCTACCTGCTGAGCAAAAGCTTCGCGGACATTCAGCGCGAGGCAGATGCTTCCGTGCCAAAACTCGATTTCGACCGCTTCATTGACAGTTTGACTGTTTCGAAGGAACTGAAAACGTGGATGAAGAAAAACCACACTGCGACGATCACCGGGGATGATTTCCGGAAGAGCCTGAAACCAGATGAGATCATTAATATTCCCGAGTTCTGGAAAGCGTACTTCGACGAAAATGCTTCGGGCGCGGGCTCCGGTTTCCCGCCACGCAAATACAAAGAGAGCGACCGCACGAAGAATCCGGAAAAATACCAGCGCCAGGTTGACGAATACCACGCCAAGGTCCGGAAATATTTGGCCGCGAATCCAGACAGTAAAGAGGTGATGGATGCCGACCTGGAATCCATTAACCCAGGACCTCGGTGGGCGGACATGGGAGCCGCACGCGCCAGAAAAGTGAACACAATGGCCCTTGATTTGGCGCAATCGCGTTACGCGGTCGGCCAGACGCAAACGGACGTGAATGGGCGCGGCGAATTCAACAGTATCGCGTCCGGAACGTATTGGATTACATCCCTCGAGATAGAGGCCGAGGTGGGTGACACGCAAGAAAAGTGGGACGTCGCCGTTTCCGTGCGTGCGGGCGCGACAACGCAGATGGTTCTCTCGAACTTCAACGCCGTACCCGTGACCGACCGTTTGCGGAAGAGCAACGCCAATTGACGCCCACGCATTGACAAGAGAATTTTGGCGCACGAGCGCCAGCGTTTCCCGCTCCACGGCTTTCCGCTACCGTCATTCTCCCGCATTTTTCTTCACAGGCTGCCAAAATCGGACGTTGAACTTGGCGGCCGCTCTTTTCATTCGTTACGTTCGCACGTAAACTTCGGCTGTGGCTTCTCGTGGATTGTGGATTGGCTTCGCCGCCGGATTACTGCTGCTGGTAGTTGTCGATCTGGTTGCCTTCGGGCGCAAGCCTCGGACGATTTCGCTGCGAAGAGCCGCTGCGTGGAGCGCGGTTTGGATTTGCGTTTCACTGGCGTTTGATCTGTGGATCTGGCACTACGCTGGGGCGCGGCCGGCGATCGAATTTTTGTCCGGATATCTGGTTGAAAAATCGCTGAGCGTCGACAACCTTTTCGTTTTTATCCTGATCTTTCAATATTTCGCGATCGAGCCGGCGCGGCAGCATCGCGTGCTCGTTTGGGGAATCTTCGGGGCGCTGGCGCTGCGGGGATTGTTGATTGCGGCGGGAGCGGTCTTCATCAACGCGTTTTCGTGGTCACTGTATATCCTGGGCGCGTTTCTTGTTTATGTCGCGCTGCATTTGCTGTTCAGAAAATCGAAGACAGTCCGCATGGAAGCGAATCCCGTGCTTCGTTGGCTGGGCAAAATCGTTCCCACCGCACAGCAAGACACCAGTGCAAGCTTTTTCGTCCGAGGGAACGGCCGTTGGCTGGTGACACCGATGCTGCTGGCAGTTGTGGCGATTGAAAGCGCAGATGTGCTTTTCGCGCTAGATTCGATTCCCGCGGTATTCGGAATCACGCGCGATCCGTTTATCGTCTTTTCTTCGAACGCTTGCGCTATTCTCGGCCTGCGCGCGTTGTATTTTGTTGTCGCGAAATGGATTACGCAGCTGAGATATCTCGACACTGGAGTTTCGCTGGTTTTGCTTTTCATTGGCTTGAAAATGCTGGCGGCACATTGGGTGGACATTCCTTCGGGAATATCACTCGGCGTGATTGCGTTCCTGTTGGCGGCAGCAACTGTGGCGTCGCTGCTGAACAAGCGCAGAGCCGTTGAGCCCGATGCGAAGAGTGCGAATTCGGAGAGAAACGCATGAATTTCCGCGCTGCGTCCATCGCTGACCTGGTCCGGAGCTTGACCTCGCCGGAAAACGATGTGCGTAATAGCGCTGCGAAGGAACTTTATCGCCGCGGACAGGAGTTAGCGGAAGACGCGATTGCGACGTGGCGGCGAGATTCAGAAATTGGCGCGCTGATCTCCAAACACGCCACCGTGGGTATCGCCGTTACACCGGAGCATTTTGCAGCCACTCGCACCGCGCTGGGGAATCCGCATCTGGCCGATGTTCCGCCGGAACAGGACGCTCAGGAATTCGAATGGAACGTCGGCGGCGGGGCGCGTCTGGATGTTCTAACGACGCGCGAGCCGGATGGTGCAGGAGCGATTGCGCGTTTTCTCGCGAAATTCGGAGAAGGTATACAGCAGGTTGAGTTTCTGACGCCCGATATCGAGCGGGCCACGGAGATGATTCGTTCGCGCCTGGGTATAGCCGCGATTTATTCCGCCACGCGTGCAGGCGCCGATGGTACGCGCGTTAATTTCTTCTTGGCGAGCATAGCAGGCGGTAAGAAAGTGCTCATTGAACTGGTTGAAACTTCCAGAAGAGCTTGAAATCCACGGGCTAACACTCTGTAATTATTTCCCGCCCGGGACAACCAAACAGCACTCTCCTGCGTATATATAGTTAGCGCTTTGGGTGTGTGTCGGCAGATCGCATCATTCTGGGAAAACGCGGCCGTGGAATGCCTTTGTTTGGGATTCCGAGCCTACCCGCGTCGTCTATCTGACATTTAGAAATGAACGAGAGGTGGGCAATGCCCTACGTAGATGAAATCGAACAGGCCGCGGCGAATTCCGAGCTGCGCGAGATTTACGAACAAATTGAGAAGAGGTTTGGGTTCGTGCCACATTTCTTCAAAGCGCTCGGCCCCATGCCCGAGGCCATCAAGGCTCAGCTGGAAATGAACGCGGCAATCATGGGCGACGGGGCGCTGTCTACGCTGGTCAAGGAACAGATAGGCGTGGTCGTAAGCGGCATCAACTCGTCGTCATATTGCATCGCTATTCATATGGAAGTTCTGCGGCAATTTGGAATTGATAAACCAGTGTCGAGAAAGCTCGTGACGGATTATATGAACGCGCCGGTGGATGACAAAACGAAAGCCCTTTTCCGCTTTGCGGACAAACTGACTCGGAAACCGCTGGACGTTGACCAGCCGGATGCGGACGAAGTGTTGCGCGCGGGCTGGAGCCAGGCGGCGCTGCGCGAGACAGTGTTGACCGTGGCTTTTTTTAATTACGTCAACCGCGTGTCATTCGGGTTGGGATTGGTCACGGATTTTTAGCGCGAACGATTCCCGCGCACAACGGTGTGCGAGCTTTTCAGCGCTTGTCGCCGCTTTGCTCGATCAATTTCGATACGAGCGCGGTCCATCCCGTCTGATGGCTTGCGCCCAGCCCTGCTCCATTGTCTCCGTGGAAATACTCATAGAACAAAATCAAATCGCGCCAGTGAGGATCGTCCTGAAAAAGCTTGGTCGCTCCGTAAACAGGACGGCGGCCGTCCTGGCCGCGCAGAAAAATGCGCACGAGCCTCCGGGAAATTTCAGCCGCAACGTCCCAAAGGGTTGCTTGCCGTCCCGAACCGTAAGGAAATTCCACCTTGAGCTGGTCGCCATAATAATAGTGATAGCGCTGAAGCGCCTCGATCAACAGAAAGTTCAACGGGAACCAGACGGGCCCGCGCCAATTCGAATTTCCGCCGAAAAGCGCCGTGGTCGATTCCGCCGGCTCGTAATCGACACGATGCTCCTCGCCATCGAGGGTCAAAACGAACGGATGCTCCTTGTGATACTTCGAAAGCGAGCGAATACCGTAAGGTGACAGGAATTCGCTTTCGTCGAGCATGAAACGCAGGACGCGGAGCATTTTTTTCTTGTTGGTGATGGAGAAAAGCAGGCGCGCGCCTTTGTCGGTGCGCTGCGACATGTCAATATGCTCGGGAACGCCCGGATGGTGGAGCATGAACCAGTTCATGCGACGCTGAAAATCGGGCAGGCGCGCCAGGTCTTCTGGCTCGAATGTTTCGACCGCGAAAAGCGGAATTAATCCGACCATCGAGCGCACCTGGATGGGGATTTGCGCTCCACTAGAGAGATGGCAAACGTCGTAGTAAAAACCATCTTCCTCGTGCCAAAGTCCGACGTTTTCGCTTCCGATGTTGTTCATCGCATCCGCAATGTAAACGAAATGCTCGAAGAATTTGCTGGCGAGGTCCTCGTAGGCGGGGTCTTCGTGGGCCAGCTCCATAGCCATGGACATCATGTTCAGGCAGAACAGAGCCATCCAGCTGGTTCCGTCGGATTGGTCGACGTAGCCGCCGCCGGGCAGAGGCATGGAGCGGTCGAAGACGCCAATGTTGTCGAGACCGAGAAAGCCACCCTCAAAAACGTTATTGCCGAGAGGGTCTTTGCGGTTCACCCACCAAGTGAAATTGAGAAGGAGTTTCTGGAACACGCGCTCGAGAAACGTGCGGTCCAGTTTCCCGCGAATTCGCCCTTCAATTTTATAAACGCGCCACGCCGCCCAAGCATGCACGGGAGGATTCGCGTCCGAGAAATTCCATTCGTAGGCGGGAATCTGGCCGTTGGGGTGCATATACCATTCGCGGAGCAAAAGAATGAGTTGGTCTTTCGCAAAGTCAGGATCGATCGGCGCCATGGCAACGCAATGGAAAGCCAAATCCCACGACGCGTACCAGGGATATTCCCATTTGTCGGGCATTGAGATGACGTCGGCGTTGTAGATGTGCCCCCATTGGTGATTTCGGCCGGTCAAACGCTCGGGAGGCGGCGGAGGCTGCGTGGGATCGCCCAGAAGCCATCGTCGAACTTCGTAATGATACGACTGCTTGCCCCAAAGCAGGCCAGCGAATGCTTGCCGTTGCGCCAGGCGAGCGTCGTCGCTCATCTCTTGCTCCGCACGACCGGCATAAAATTCGTCCGCCTCTTTGATGCGCTCACTGAATGTCGCTTCAAACTCCGCACCGACAAAATCGGCGGCCGTTGACTTAACTTTGCCGGCCTGCGGCAGCGGGGACTGATCCGTCAAGCGTAGACGAATGGAAATACTGGCCCCCGGCTTGAGTTGGACCGGATAATGCGCGGCGATCTTGGTTCCTGTTTGCGCCGGATTCACAACGTCCTTCTTGCCATGCACGATGTAATTATGGATTCCGTCCTTCACATAAGGAATCTGATTCTTGTGGTTGAACAGAAGCTCCGTATTCGTTTCGTTTTCGGTGAAAAGAAGTTCGGGCGCGCCTTCGGCAATTAGCCAACGAGTGCCGTAATCGGACTGATGAAACTCAATGATGGCGGCGCCGGCAGGCGACGAAATTCGCTTCGCGCCGGCCTGCCTCACAGCACCGCCCCATGCCCAGGTGTTGCGGAACCATAAAGTGGGCAGCAGGTGAAGCGGCGCGGCCTCTGGACCGCGGTTGACGGCGCTGATGCGGATCAAAATGTCTTCAGCAGAAGCTTTTGCATATTCCACGAACACGTCGAAATAACGGTTCTCGTTAAAAATTCCGGTATCTATCAACTCGAACTCAGGGTCTTCGCGCGTTCGCTGACGATTTTCCGCAATGAGCTGCTCGTACGGAAAAGCGGCCTGCGGATATTTGTAAAGGCACCTGAGATAGGAACTGGTGGGAGTCGCGTCGAGATAAAAATAGTATTCTTTGACGTCTTCGCCGTGGTTCCCTTCTCTGTTGTTCAGCCCGAAGAGACGCTCTTTCAGAATAGCGTCCCGTTCATTCCACAAGGCCAGAGCGAAGCAAATGCGCTGATGACGGTCGCAGAATCCGGCGATTCCGTCCTCGCCCCAACGATAGGCACGCGAGCGCGCATGATCGTGCGGAAAATATTCCCAAGCGTCGCCGTTGGGGCTGTAATCCTCGCGCACCGTTCCCCACTGGCGCTCGGAAAGATACGGCCCCCACCGTTTCCAATGCACTTTGCGCTGCTGGGATTCCTCGAGTCTCTGCTGTTCGCGCTTCATGACCGATTCCTAGGAAACACAGGCCGCTTATCGTAACGCACTCCGCCGCGCAACGACCATCGCTGTGCGAGTGAAGTTGCCTGAGCCGCAGCACCGTATGGGGAATCTCGAAGCGCTACCACTTTGGCAAGTCGCGACGACCAAGCATGACTTCGGCGGCCCAGCTACCGAGATAAACTGAGAGGGCTACTCCGTGGCCCGAATATGCGCCGAGCACTATTGCGTGCGGGCTTTTCGGATGGCGCGCGAATATCGGACGCCAATTATTCGCAAACAAAATTGGCCCGCCCCAGCGGTGAGTGAATTGCACGGAACCAAGCGCGGGATGCAGTTTGCGAATACGATCTTCGATGCTCGCAGAGAGTTCGGCAGGAACTCCTGTTGCAATATCGAGGGCATCCATGTCTCTCCAATGACGCAAGTGAACCAAACCGCTCCCGAAAATCACGCCATTGCTGCTGAGAAGTCTGCCCCACAGGTACGGCAAGTCCACCGTATAAAAAGAACGCCGCGAAGCCAGGCCGAGCTTCTCGATTTGAGAGTCGCTCAGAGGCGCTGTCGCGACGGCCAGCGTAAATTTTGGCTCGACGCGATTCGCCAGAGAATTCAATTCGAGCGACATCGCATTCGTCGCGAGCAAGACTTGCCGCGCTCGAACTTGCTGCCCGCGAATATCGAGACGGAGCGGGTCATCGAAGGCGATGTTTTCAACGCGCGAATCCTCAAAAATGGACGCGCCCAATCGAGCGGCAGCGTGGGCCAGTCCGCTCACCAGTTTTCCGGGATCGGCGCTGCCGCCCGGAACTTCATCCACCACGCGAAGTTTACCGGAGTCTGTCCAGTCGACAGGAGAATCGGCGCGTGTGTTATTGCGACCCAACTCCCACGCACCCCGAAGAGATAAATCGCATTCGACGCCGAGAGCGGTGAGCACTTTGGAGAAGCCGCTCAACACATCACCGAGGCCGGGCAGATCGCCAGCTGCGCTCTCCGCAAGCGTCATTCCACCGGTGCGCCCGCTGGCCCCAGCTCCAATCGATTCGGCCTCAAAAAGCGCGACACTTTTTTGCGGGTCGAGGTGACGCAGCCAAGCCGCGGCCGACAGGCCCGTGAACCCTCCTCCGACAATCGCAAAATCGACTTCTTGCGGCATTGAGCGCCGAGCAGGATGGAAATCAACGGTCCAGGGAGGCGCGCCCCAGCGTTTCGAGTTTGAGGATTTGGTCAAGTTCCGCCTAATGGAAGGGCCGCGAATCAAAATATGGGATCAATTGAATCGTGAGGTGACTTCGACTTTTCTTCCTGGCGACCTTGATTGTGTTTTTCGTCGTGATCGCTAAGAAGGTCGATTCCAAAATGAGGGTAGTCATATGTGCCATTCATGTAAACGGGGATTACGGCGCCAGTCGGTTTTTTCTTGAAAAATGGGTCGAGAGGCTTCAGGAGGGCGGATTTTATGCCGCCTCCGAGCGTCTTCGAGAAATCTACGTCTGTTTTCAACTTGCCATGAAAGTCTATGTGGTCGTTCAGCAAGTTGAATGTGCCGAACATTCGAGCATCGGCACCTGGAACGATAAACGAAACTTCCGTAAAGTGCGCGGTTCCCTCACGTAGAACAACGTGGCCCTTAAGACGGGTGATTGCGTTTTCCGAACTTGGATTTTTTGGATCGATTTTCTCACCGCGCGCGCGCTGACTTAACTTGTTGACGTCCGCCTGCGTGCTTGGTTTTTCAAACGTGCCTTCGTCAACTTGGAAGTCAGCATCAGCCATTACTTCGCGGAGAAAAGGCTGACCCAGCGGTGGTACCGTGATTTGCGTCCGAAAATTCGCAATGCCGTCCATGGGTGGATGGGTTTCGGTGGAAAATAGGCGCAGAACATCTTGAATGCGACCGCGGTCAATCCTCAAGTCGAGGGAGGTCGTTTTACCTTTTTGGCCTGTCTTCCCGGCAATGCTGCCGTGCGCGACGATTTTCGTTCGCACCAGCAACGCATCCACTTGTTGCAGCGAGACGTCGCCATTCATCGCGTCTACAGTCAAGTGGAACTCGCTTGCGAGAGGCTCTTGATTGTTGGTCTTCGTCAATTTGAAATCAGGAATGTCCACTTTGCCTTTTACTTCGATACGTCCCAGGGTTCCCTGAAAATTCTGGTCCGACGAAAGCGTTCCCGCGATTCCGCTGAATGCGCCGAGGTTTGCGTTCCGAAAAGTAACTGTGCCAGAGAGCGGAGTTTGAGCAGGATCATTTGAGTTCCACGGGCCAAAGCTGCCGGTTGAAACAATTTCTCCGGGAGGCAACGCGTTTGTCAATGTCGCGCGATACTGCATGGCGGTAGTGGCGCTCACGGACGTTACGGTCAATAAATGAATCTCAAACTTCAAAGGCGGGTTATCACCGCGCCTGCCAATCTCAAGAGTCGCGCCATTCGTATCGATTTCGCCGACACGCATCTTCGTCGAGCTGTTTGGATTTTGTATGGGTTTCGTGCCGGTGCCGCGCGGCGGAATTCGAACGTACAATCCGTTGAGGACGATTCGCGCGACATAACCGGGCCGGAGGAAAAGATCCGCGTAGCGAGTCTGAATTTCAATTCTTTGGATTGTGGCGAGTGGTGGAACGCTTGCAGGACTCGACCAACGCCTAAAAACGACATTTTCCGCAACGCATCCGGGAAAAGGGACGTAAGTAATCCGGAACTTTGTAAAAGTTACAGATCCAGAAACGCTCTCCCCGAGGGATTGCCTCATGCGGGTCTGCGTAAACGGCCAGCGCAGCAGGAGAATGACAAATGCGATGCCCACGATAATTACGGCGGCGGTCGCGGCAATCACGACCCATCGAAAATGATGGCCAAGGAGTCTGTGTTTATGCTGTTGTGCCATGCGGTTTCATCGGCGCTGGACTATCTTCAGCCGCGGCCATAAAACAAACCGCATAGATATGATGTTTATTTGTGCGATGCGGTCACGAGAGAAGATTCGTAGAACGCCGCGTGAAGCAAAATTCGAGCAGCACGCACACAAGAACCCCGCGGCAGCTCACTTAGCGTTTCGGTGGATCGCAAAGCGGAACTAATAAGGAAGTTGGCTGGGAGGCCTGGACTCGAACCAGGATAATCAGATCCAGAATCTGATGTACTGCCAATTGTACGACCTCCCAATCGGACGGCCACAAAAATAGGGCCACCGACACGGCCCTGCATACTACTTTATTAACGAACGCCACTTTCGTCAACCAGCCTGGGAATTCATTATCAAAAAAAGATGAAGCGCGGGACGGTGCATCACACGACGATGTTGTCCTTGACCATGAGCCGGGAGCTGGCCGCAATCGACTTTTAGGCTCGCGTCCAACGGTCAGGGGCCTGTACGTTCGGACAGTGTTACGGAAAAAAAGTCCAGTACTATTGCCTTAGCTAGCGCCTCCCACGAAAATCACCCTTGAGGGTATAGCGCAATGGCCAGCATTACGACGGAACTCCCGATTTCACCGGCTGCTTCGAAATCCAAGACAGGCAGTGATCTGGAAGCCGAAGCGTTTGGACTGGAGGTCGCAGTTCGCGTTCACGGATCACAAGTGGCGGCGGTGGTGCTCGAATCGACAGAGCACGTGGAGCCGTTCGAAGAAGACACCACGACAATGATTGTGTTTCCGCGCGGCGCCGTGGTGAAACTGCGCGCTCGGGTGCGCACGGGCCACTCGATGGTCTTGACGAACCTGCTGACGAAGCAAACCGCGCTGTGCCGCATCATCCAAGTCAACACTGCACCAAGCATCGCCCACTATGTCAAACTCGAATTCGCCCAGCCTACACCAGGATTCTGGGGCGTTCATTTCCCATCTGACCCGCTGCCTTCGGCGCGGACAGTAGAAACTCCCAAAACCGTTTTGGCCCCTGCACAAACTCCTGTACAACCGGCAGCCCTGGTGACTCCAGTAGCGCCCGTGATTCAGACGCCGACGCGCGTAGAAGCACCGCCTGCCCCGGTAAAGCCGCCGGTTCGTGAAACGACAGAGTCCACTCCGTCCAGGGAGCTCAACCTTTCTGTTCCGACGACTGAATATGGGAATGAGCGGCCCGGAGAAAAGGAAGATCTGGTTCCTTTGGCGTCGGGTTCTCCATCCGCCGACCGCAAATCCCTCAGCGCATCCAGAGTGCCTGCCGTAATGCCGACGAAGCCAAAACGTGTCAGCACCCCTGCCACAGAACAGCCCATTTTCGATTTGCTGACCACGCAGGAAGAAATCTTTTCGCGCGAAGCGGCCGCTACGCACACAGGCGAAGAACATCAGCAGGAGCCTACACGCCAGGCCGACGCAAGAGGTTCGCGCAAAACAATTGGTGCCATCGATTACCCGTCTCTGTTGCTGCCAACGTCAAGGCCCAAGCGCAACTCGCCAGTATTAATGTTTGCCGGAGCAGTTGTCGTGGTATTGGCATTCGTCGCAGCGGGCGCAATGTATATGCGCCGTAATCCCAAGGCCACGATACAAATCAAGCCGACGGCCGTAGCGTCATCTTCGGCGTCTCCTTCTTCGTCGGCTCCTTCATCTCCGCTGCCAGCGCCGGCAGCACAGGACGCCGACCTGACGACAAGTCCATCTGTCCCAGTAACGTCTTCCTCGACGACGACGCCGGTTGAACGGAAAGTCGACGTTTCTGCGCCAGTCCCAGCAACTCAGCGGAACCCAATTGCAACCGGGTCCGGGCACGCTTCGCAGAAGAGCGCGGCTGCAACAAGCCGGCCAACTATTTCCATTTCCACCGGGACGGCTGATATTTACGCAGGCGATTTGAAGGCGCATGCACAAATCAAGCCGCACGATGCGACTCGCGTGACTGCCCCCGTTCCAGATGTGGGCGCGGCAAGCTCCAAGGAAATTCCCGTAATACCCAACGGAAACCTGGGCTCACTGGTTTCCGGCATCGGATCCTCGAGTCTGGTTGCTCCAGCTCCGCCCGCACCCGACGTTGTCCAAGGCGGCCACGTTCGGCTCCCCAAGCTCATATCGTCCGTCCCTCCTGTATATCCACAGCTTGCGGCGGCGAATCACGTGGAAGGCGAAGTGAAGATTCAGGCCGAGATCAACGCGTCGGGCAGAGTGACTTCGACAAAGATAGTCTCCGGTCCAATACTATTGCGCTCCGCCGCTGCGAACGCTGTCCGGCAATGGAAATATTCGCCGGCCATGCTCGACGGTAAAGCCATTTCGACGCAATATGTCGTGACGGTGCGTTTCCGCCTCAACCAGTAGTATCCGCTGTATTTCAATCCTGAAATCCAAAAACAACGGAAACCTGGGGCGAAAGCCTATTCGACGGGGACCAACCGTTTGTTGCGGATGTAGTATTCCGAGCCGCGCCATTCGATGCGGCGCTTGAAGAAGCTAGTGAGCCACACAATGAACGCAAAGGCATCGCGTAGGGGCACGAGATACATTTTCTTGCGCAGCAGCGGGTCATTCACTCCCCAGACGCCCACCGTCCACGCCATCCATCCGCGCATGACCAAATAACCAGTCAAGTAAAATAAAGCGACGGGCCACGACGGCGCAATCGCCGCTGCCAGAATCGCCCACGGCAGGCCGTGCGTGAAAATCAGTGAAAAATGTCCCCAAGGCTGAGAGTGTTTCATAGTCAGCGTCCAACGAACTTGATGGCGGAAGCACTCCGCGAGCGTTTGCGAGGGGAACACGGTAAAGACCGGAAAGGTGGTTACTTCCACACGATAACCGAGCGCATGGATGCGATGGCCCAATTCGTAGTCATCTGAAAAATGATCGACCAGTGCCTCAAAACCTCCGATTTCGGCGAGATGCTCCTTCGTCGTGCCCATGGTTGCACCCAGCGTGAAATCGACGCCACCCAATTGCCACGCCGAGAGCACGCCTGCGTCGAAATCCGAAGTGTTGCCCAGCGCTTCCATTTCGGACACAAGAGTGCCGTCCGTAATTCCGCGGTAGAGACAAGTGACTGCGCCGACCTGGGGATCCGCGAAGGGCGCAGCGACCGCGAACAGATAGCCGGGCGCAACGCGAATGTCGCTGTCGCTGATGATTAAAATGTCGTACTTGGCCTCGCGCACCATGCGGCAAAGTTTGTTCACTTTGTCACCGGTGCCCAACTGTTCCGCACCAATCAGCAGCCGGATCTTGCAACGCGGAAAATCGCGAATCAGTTTTTCAATTACGGGAATGGCGGGATCCGTATCTTCCGTGACGCCAAAGATAATTTCAAATTCCGGGTACTCCTGAACGCAGAAGCTCGCATAGTTCTCGTACGCTTCGCGATCCAGCCCACGCACTGGTTTCAGGATGCTGACGGGAGGAGCGAAATCCTTGGAAATCGGGGGGCGGCTGCGGAAGAAACGCCGGGCCGCGGTGATGGCCAGCAAGTAGTAACCAAACGGGCCCAGCGCGAGGGCAAGCACGGACCAACGTAGAACTTCATGCCACATGGCCAGCCTTTGAGTTTTTCCTCGATCTGTTTCTTGATGTGCTTTCGGACGTGCTGTTTACCCAACGCAAACGAGCAGGACTCCCAGGCAAACCAGCGCGACACCGAGCCAACGCCGGGGCTCGACGCGCTCACCCAGCAGGAATTTGCCTCCAAATGCGCCCAGGACATAGCTCAATGCCGTTACAGGTACCACGAAGCTGACATTTTCCCAGGAAAGCAGCATCAGCAGCGAGAAAAACGAAATGGTCATCAGTGCAAGGCCGAACCACATCCAGCCGCTGCGGAAGGCGCGCAAGATCACGCGCAACAAGTGGCGCGGGTGAAAACTCTGAACTTCGCCGATTTGCTTCATCGTATGCGTGACGGCCAACTCACCGCTGGTTCCGCCAAAAATCACAATGAAGAGAAACGCTGCGTCGCGCGCGGTCATCCTTCCTCCGTTGTGCGAGGCGGCGTTCCGCCAACCAGCAGCACGCCGATACAAATCACGAGTACGCCGATCCACCGCATCCAGGGAACCACCTCACCGAGGAGCAAATAACCCAGCACCGCAACGAACAAATAACCGGTCGCGGAGGCGGGCTGGACGTAACTGTAATCGGCCCAGGAAAGCACCAGCAGATACGCGATGAAAAATAGCAGCAGCGAGGAAATTCCAAGCCAGATGGAACCTGAACGGAATGTTCTTTCGAATGTTGCGAGCAGTGCGTCAGGCCGCCAGTTGGACACCGCGCCGATTTGCTTCATGCCTTTGCGCAGCAAAACGTCGCCGAGCGACCCGAAAATCGCCATCAGGCCGATCAAAAAGATCGTCTTGCCGTGCAGCCGATGAGGAAGTTTCATGCGCCTTGTGTTTCCGTGAACTCCGTACTCGCATGCGGTGGAATCGTGGTCACGGATACAGACGGAGGCTGGTTCTTCGCGGGTCCCTTGCCAGTCTTTGCGTATTTCAACCGTTCAGCGCGCAGGCGCAGGAAAGAAACCGCTTCGTGGAACAGGCGCTTGCGCTCATGCGCATCCCAAAGGGCCTCACGAACGATTCGCCACGCAACGCGCGGTCGGAAATAATAGGAATCATAGAATTGGTTCACCGCGTTCATCATTTCTTCGCGGCTCAATCCCGGATACTCGAGGTGCGGAAGCTGATGGCCGCCCGAATCAGCAAGAGCTTCAGTGGCGAGGAAGCCGTTCGCCGAAGCCAGATTGTAAAGCTCCGTGCCGGGATAGGCGTGGGCCATCGAAACCTGGATCGTTTCAGAATCGAGCTCTCTGGCAAAATCCATCGTCTTCTGGATTGTTTCCTTCGTTTCGCCGGGAAGGCCAATGATGAAGTCGCCGTGAACGCGAATGCCGACCTTCTTGCAATTGGCCGCAAATGTGCGAGCCATCTCTATCGTTGCGCCCTTCTTGATATTTTTCAGGATCTGCGGGTCACCGGACTCGAAGCCTACGATGAACAAACGGGCGCCTGCATCGGCCATGGCGGCAAGTGTTTCGTAGTCGCTGTGGACGCGCGCCGTGCACGACCATTGGAAACCTACGGGTTTGAACTTCTTGCACAACTCGAGCACGCGGTCTTTGCGGATATTGAATGTATCGTCGTCGAAGAAAAATTCTTTCGCCTGCGGAAACATGCGGTGCGCCTGCTCGAATTCACGAGCGACGCTGTCCACCGAGCGCACACGCCATGTGTGACCTGAAAGCGTCTGCGGCCACAGGCAGAAGGTGCATTGCGCCGGGCAGCCTCGCGTGGTGTAGAAAGAAACGAAAGGATGCAGCAGGAAGGGCACGTTGTAACGTTCAATGGTCAAATCACGCTTGTAAACGTCGGTTGCAAAGGGCAATTCGTCCAGCTCGGCGGTATGTAGTGGCGCGCGAGTCGCGTTGTGAACCACCTTTCCGTCTTTTAGATAGCTTGCGTTGGCAATTTCAGCGAGCGGTTTCCCTTTCGCGAAGTCCGTAACGGCGTAATCGAATTCGCCGCGCACGATGAAATCAATATCCGAACCCGCCCGCAGGCTCTCCTCGGGCTTGATCTGCACATGCGGGCCGACGAATGCCACTTTTAGCCCGGGGTTCAATTCTTTCATTTTTCTGACGAGCTTCACGTCGCTCTGAAACCCCACCGTCGACGTGAACAGCACCAAAAACTCGTAATCCTTGGATATCTCGATGGTTTGCTGCGGCGAAACTTTGTGTGGAGGAGCGTCAAGCAATCGGCTCCCTGGCAACATTCCGGCGGGATAGGTCAGCCAAACCGGGTACCAATAAGATTCGATTTCGCGTGTCGCCGGCCAGCGAGAACCGGCGCCGCCGTCAAAATTTTCAAAGCTCGGGGGGTTGAGCAATAGTGTTTTCATTACCGACGGCATTCAACATCCTCCTGGTTCGGGACGGCCGCATCGCCAAAGACCTGTCCGTGCGTAGAAATTCATTCTACTCGAATTCATACCGAGGGAATAGAAAAGCTTTGCGAATTGTTCCCTCAATGGAAAGCCTGGGCAAGCTGCCCAGTGGCCTGCAACAGATCAAGTTGCGCCTTCTCGCGCGAGAGATTCGCGTCAAGAAATGCCAACCACTTCTCGTTTTCGAGCACCCTCGCCTGCTCCAGATCGCGCAGCGTGGCACGCCCCTGATTGAACTTTACCTGAATATCCTGAAGTTGTTCCTGCGCGAGCTGTAAATCCAGTTGCGCAACGTCTTTCCCGGCGTCCGTTTCCCGAAGCGTTCGGACTTTTTGCTCGGCTCCGATACGCACAGTGCGCTTATCGTTTGCCAATTCGAGATCCGCTTCGTTCAATTGGCTGTGCGCCAATGCCGCGGCCGCCGAGGTGCGCGCGCTAAAAATAGGAATCTGGATTTGCACGCCAACATTGACGTTGTTTCTCTGAAAATGGTTAAAAAACACGTCATAGTTGTTGATCTTGCTCAACACGTTGTATTCCCCGACCAGAGATATGGTGGGCCAGTAGGCGGCCTTCGCGCCCTTCAGTAAATGCTCACGAGCGGTCCGCTCGTTTTCGGCCTCGCGAATTTCGGGACTGTGGCCGAGCGCCGCAGCTACTAAGTTGGATGCAGGTTCAGTCGCCTGGGAAGCCAGTACTTCCGACGAAGATACATCGACGGGCTCATCGGGCGGGAGACCGGTCATGTCGCGGATTTGGTCGGAGAGGATCTCATCACGGCTCTCATACTGCACGATGCGCTGGCTCGTCTTCGCCAGTTGGAGTTCATCCTGCGTAAGGGTTACGGGCAACTCGAGCCCCGCCGAAGCGCGTTGCTGTGTCACGTCCAGGATTCTTTGTTGGCTGTCGCGCTCGCCGCGCAGCAAATCGAGCGAGTGGCGCACGTCGGCCAGCTCAAGATACGCCGAAGCGGCACGCACCATCACGGTATCGCGCATATTCTGGTATTCGAGCTCTTGATTTTTCGCGCGGTCCTCATCAGCGTGCAGAGCGCCGCGCTTTATGGGATCAAGAAGCGCCTGCGTGTACGACACTTCGAATACGGACGGCGGCGCGCCCCCCGGCGTCTGCGGAAAACCATTTGTGTACGCCGCTCCCGAGCCGGTGAAAACGTTCGGACGAAATTCGGAGCGATCCACTCCCGCAACATTTTGAGCGACACTGAAGCGGACGCGCGCCAGCGCTAAATCGGGACTGTGTGCAAGCGCCAGATTCACCACCTGGTCAAGCGTCAGGACGCCTTGTGCGACCTGCGGACTCGCGGCCGACTGCAACGGCGGTTTTGTCTGCGTCGCCGCTGTCGCCGGCATCACATTTGCGACCCGTGCTTTCAGTTTGAGTGGCTGTTGAGCTTGCTGCGCCAGCAAAGGGGCTGAAAACATTGTGCCGAGAATCGCGCAGCAAATTATCGCCAAAGACTGAGATTTCATTTTTATTTTATTCATAGTGCAGAGATTCCACCGGTTGGAGTTTTGCCGCCTTACTGGCAGGCAGATAACCAAATATTACTCCTGTGGCGCAGGATACAACAAACGCAAGCACCACGGAAGGCCACGAAATCGGGATTGCAATGTTGGCGGGAACGGGCAACAGTTGCAAAGTCGCCGAGATGAAAAATGGAATGATAACCGCCACGCCAATTCCCACGAGTGCCCCAGCGCCGCTGATAATCGTCGCCTCGGCCAAAAACTGGTAGAGAATTTCCTGGCGCCGCGCTCCAATGGCCTTTCGAATTCCAATCTCGCGCGTCCGCTGCGTCACGCTGACGAGCATGATATTCATGATCCCAATGCCACTGATCACCAACGCAATCATCGCAATCAGCAACAGCACGATGGTCAGAGCGAGCGAGATATGCTTTGCTGTTTCGAGGATCGAGGACAGATTCAGCACGCTATACTCCGCCGCAGACCGATGGCGCGCCTTCAAAACTTCGGCGACTTCCTGCGTCACCAGTTCGACATCCTGCGGATTGTCCGCCTGCGCATAGAGCGTCCGGACGGAGCTTTCGCCCGTATAGTATCGGATCAACGGGAATGGCACGAGCACAGAGTCGGTGGCGATTTCCGTTTGACCGAATGTCTGCACGCGCTCACGGAACACTCCAATAACAGTAAAGCTTAATTCTCCAACGCGGATATTGCGCCCGACAGGATCGTCGTAAGGAAACGCAACTTTGGCCATGTGCTCCGTAAGCAGGCAAACTTTACTGTTGCTGGTGAAATCGCCGTCATCAAAATAACGCCCGCTCACAATCAGGAAATTGCGAATCTGTTGAAATTCCTGGGTGACGCCCACGAGGCTTACGGGCCGGGCAACGCTGCCCGCCACCACCGTCATCGCAATGTCATGCGAACCTGCGGCATGCGTCACCTGCGGAATGCCCTGCTTGATCGCTTCGAGGTCAGCCATTGAAATTTCATCGCCCAGCGTTATTGTTTGGCCGACACCGGAATCCACCAACGAGGCATACACGATGTTCGAACCCACAGCTTCGATCTGGCCAATGATGAACTGCTTCCCGGCCAGCGCGACCGTGACCACGAGCACGATGCAGGCACTGCCGATGACGACGCCGAGCATAGTCAGCATCGCGCGCAGTTTATTTGCGCGCAACGAGTCCATCGCCAGATTCCAGGTTTCTTCCCAGATCACGTTTTCAGCCTTTTCTCGAGCGGCTCGCGTTGCGCTCACTATAGCAAATTAGAATTCGTCGCCGTCCAATATTTCTTGACGCCGCATGCGCTCGTCATTACGATGCGCCTAGTGAGATCTTGAGACGCCTAAGATCCCGGACTTTGCGAATCCTCGCCACACGCCAAAGCACAAGGCTGACAAAGAAAGAATGACCGAAAACAAGCGCGTTGCTGTAATTGGGGCCGGACCTGCGGGTCTCACTGCGGCATACACTCTCTCGAAGCAAAACGTGCCCGTGATTGTTCTGGAAGCCGACCATACTGTCGGCGGCCTTGCGCGGACGGTCAACTATAAGGGCTACCTGTTTGACATTGGGGGACATCGCTTTTTTACGAAGTGGGATGAAGTGAATGAGTTATGGCGCGAAGTGCTGGGAAACAAGCTCCTCGATCGCCCGCGTTTATCCCGCATCTACTACCGGAAGAAATTCTTTCACTATCCCTTGAGGCCGAAGAATGCACTTTTGGGCCTGGGTCCGGTGGAAAGTGTCCGCATCGTAGCCAGTTACGTCCGCGCCCAGATGACATCGAACGGAAACGAAACAAATCTGGAGCAATGGGTGACCCACCGTTTTGGCCGACGCCTTTATGAGATTTTCTTTAAGACGTACACCGAGAAGGTCTGGGGAGTGCCTTGCACGGAGATCGGCGCGGAGTGGGCGGCACAGCGAATCAAGGGACTATCACTGACTTCGGTCGTTCGCAATGCGTTCCGCAAGCCAAAAAACTCGAAGATCAAGACATTGATTGATCGTTTTCTGTATCCTGAACTCGGCCCTGGCCAGATGTGGGAGCTTTTGACCGATCTCTTGAGACAGCGAGGGTGCTCGGTGCTGCTTGATCGTCCCGTCGTGCGAATTCACCACCGAGACAAAAAAGCTCAGTGCCTCTCGACGCAAGGCATCCACGGCGAGGAGCGTTTTGACGCTTCCCATTTCATCAGCTCAATGCCCATCCGCAGCTTGATTGATGCGCTCGAACCGGCAGCGCCGAACGAAATCCGGCAGGCGGCGAACCGACTGCGCTATCGCGATTTCCTCATTGTGAGTCTTGTGCTGAATCGCAAGGACGTCATGCCGGACAATTGGATTTACATCCACGAACCAGGAGCAAGGGTCGGGCGGATTCAGAACTTCAAAAACTGGTCTCCGGCGATGGTCCCCGATTCCGACAAGACCTGTCTTGGGATGGAGTATTTTGTTTTCGAAAACGACGATCTATGGTCGATGGATGATGAAAAACTCATCGAGCTCGCGAGCCGGGAGATTGTCCAGCTCGGCCTGGCGCGGCCTGAAGAAATCGAAGATGGAACGGTGGTCCGCATGCCAAAGGCTTATCCGATGTATGACAGTGGCTGGTCAGGGCAGGTCGATACAATACGCCGCTACCTCGACGGGAATCTTGCGAATCTACAGCTCGTAGGACGGAATGGTATGCACAAATACAACAACCAGGATCATTCAATGATGACCGCAATGTGCGCCGCCAAGAACGTTCTTGGGGCAAACTATGACTTGTGGGCAATTAACACAGAGCCCGAGTATCACGAAGAGGTACGCGAGAAGACGGAGGTCCATAGCTCGAACCCATGATGTCACGTCTAAGCCAGTCGTGCGAGGCGCACGTTCTCTCTAAGCTGTTTCCCGTTGAAACTGACGTAGCAATCCACAGCGTCGACTGCTTTCTCACGGCGCTTGCCCAACCGAGCTGGCCGAGTGAAACGTAAAGAAATAGCTTTTCTCCTGCTGCTGACTTTTGCTGCGTTGCTGATTCATGGCTACCATCCAGCGGCGGAAGACAATGAAATTTATCTCCCTGGAATTATCAAAATTCTTCGTCCTTCATTTTATCCGTTTGGCCAAAACTTCTTTGAAGCACAAGACCGTCTGACACTATTCCCGCGCCTCGTTGCCTGGTCGGTACGGCTCACGCATCTTCGCCTCGATTGGACGCTTTTCCTGTGGCATCTCGCCTCGATCTTTCTTCTTCTGCTTGCTTGCTGGAGAATTGCCTCAAAATGCTTCGCCACCCGGGCGGGACCTTGGTGCTCTGTCTCCATGGTCGCTGCGCTGCTGACGCTGCCTGTCGCGGGCACGGCGCTTTACATCCTTGATCAATATGCGAACCCGCGTTCGATTTCTCTCTTTGCAGTTCTGTTCGCGGTCGACGCCGCTCTTGAAAAAAAGTATTTGCGAACGGCCCTGTGGCTGATCCTTACTGCAGCCATTCACCCACTCATGGTTGTTTTCGGCTTGGTATTCATTGCTCTCCTCATTCCCAGAATGAAGATAATGTCCACTGCCACGGCCGGCTGGGCGGCTCTGTTCTTCGTTGGATTCCCGTTCAAGTACCCCTCGGCCGCTTACTGGGAGTGCCTTCAGCACCGGCGAAACTTTTTCTTGCTCCGCTGGCACTGGTACGAGTGGCTTGGAATTCTCGCCCCCCTCGCTCTGCTCTGGTGGTTCAGTCGGATTGCAAAGAGGAAGCGGCGCTCCGTGTTCGAGACTCTGAGTCGCGCACTTTTTTTCCTTGAAGTGTTTTGCTTGGCTGGCGGCCTGCTTATCGCAACTGTTCCGACCCTCCGCATTTTTGCTGCCTATCAACCAATGCGCGGCCTACAACTCGTCTATGTCTTCCTGGTAATTTTTTCTGGGGGACTGCTCGGGGAATCCCTTCTGAAGAATAAACCACTGCGCTGGCTGCTGTTGTTCGTTCCCCTGTGCGCTGGGATGTGCTTCGCGCAGT
>DASRQP010000198.1:0-3989 GCA_035696585.1 Candidatus Acidiferrales bacterium
CACGTTAGGAGCGGCAATCGTGCCTACTGCTCCTGGGACCGGAGTCGCAATCGTGTAACCCGACTTGGTGCCCGCTGCCAGAACCTGATCGATCAGGCAAGCGGTGGCGGCAACCGCTGTACAAGGAGCGGCGCCTCCCAAATTAGCAATCGGTGAATAGCCGGTGCCGTACGTCGTGCTGTACGAGACTTCGGCGGTCGTGATTGTGCGGAGCGAGCCGACGGCGGAGGCTTCATTGGCCGCCATCTTCGCGCGCAGCAGGTTCGGAATTGCAATCGCCGCGATGATCAAAATGATCGCTACGACGATTAAAAGCTCGATTAATGAAAAACCCTTCTGTTTGCTCCTGATTCTCATTTGCTCTCCTTGAAATTGTTTTGAGCCCTCCAGAATCTCTTCGACTTCTGGTGGCGTTGCCACAGTGACTAAAGGCACGCGCTTGGCCCAAAAATCGACAGGGAAATACTGGCGCAACGTCTATTGGGAGCTAGGGTTGAGAGGCAGTTTCAGAGCGGAGTAGTGAAACGATTGGAATTGCAGGCGCAAACTAACGTTATGTGTCGCGGAAACGAGCCCTCAAACGCGCGTGTCGCGTATTGGAACATTCCGCGCGCGGCTGCGAAAACATCTCCAAGACTATGTGCTTCAACCTGATGTGCGAATCGAGTGCGACTCTACTGGGGAGGAGGACGGGAAGTTGCGGTTCATGACGAAACAATTTGCCGACGCAAAAAGTCATGATGGTTCAGAACGGAGCGCTAAATGCCGTACTTTTTGGCGTAGTGGCGGAACGATCGATAAGTCATTTTGAGGAGTAGCGCAGCCTTGGTGCGAACGCCGCCAGCGCACTCCAGCGCGCCTAGCAGGTATGCTCGCTCGAGTTCTGCGACGTGCTTTTCGAGGTCAATACCCTCATCAGGAATTAGCCGCAGCGAACGAGACGGCAACTGGCGCTCTGCGAAGTGGTTCTGGTAATACATGGTGATTCGTTCGGGAAGGCCTTCCGGCGAGATTTTCTTGCCTGTTTCTAGAGCCACCGCGCGTTCGATTGTATTTTCGAGTTCCCGGACGTTGCCCGGCCATTCATAGGCCTCAAGGCGTTCCATGGCCTTAGGCTCAATGCCTTCGATACGCTTACCTGTCGTGCCCCGGAAGCGTTCGAGAAAATGGCGCGTGAGCAGCGGAATGTCTTCGCGCCGCTCCCGGAGCGCCGGCACATGCACCGGAATGACGCTGAGGCGGTAGAACAAATCTTCGCGAAAGCGTCCTTCGGCAATTTCCTTTTCCAGATCGCGATTCGTCGCGGTGATCACGCGCACGTCCACATCGCGTTCTTCCGTGCTTCCAATGGGTCTCAGCTTCCCTTCTTGAAGCACGCGATACAGTTTCACCTGCATCGTTGGGCTCATATTGCCAATTTCGTCCATGAAGAGCGTGCCGCCGTCGGCAGCTTGGAACAGGCCTGCACGATTGTCGTTCGCCCCTGTAAACGCGCCCTTCATGTAACCGAAGAGCTCGGATTCAAGCAGCGTCTCGGGAAACGCTCCGCAGTTGATTGTGATAAACGGGGCATCTTTGCGCGCGCTGTTTTCGTGAATCGCCCGCGCGACCAACTCTTTTCCGGTGCCGCTTTCGCCCGTAATCAGGACACGGCTCGATTGCGGCGCAATCGTCTGGATCAAGTCGAAAATCGCTCGCATCTTCGGGCTCGTTCCGATGATGTGATCGAGGCCCGTTAGGCGCCGGATCTCGCGGCGTAGAATCCCCGCTTCTTTCTTCAATTTCAGATTCTCGGCCACTCGTTTGACGGCGGGTTTCAGTTCATCGAGGAGCTTGTCCCCCTTGATGACGTAGCGGTCGGCGCCGAAATTAACCGCATCGATCGCCGTGCCCAGTGTTGGCACGCCCGTAATTAAAATAAACACAGAACCGGGCGAGACTTCTTTGGCGTATTGGAGCAGCTCGACGCCGGTCATGTCCGGCATGCGAATATCGGAAATAACGATGTCGTAGATTTGCGATTCCAGGCGGCGCTTCGCCGCCTCACCGCTCGCGGCGATATCGACGCGGTGGCCCTCTTTACGAAAGGTGATTTCGAGGAGCTCGCAGATGGAGCGTTCGTCATCCACGATGAGCAGTTGCGCCATTTACTTACTCCTGCCCGTTGAAACCATGCGCGCTTCGCCATTCTCGTGTTGCTTGTCTCCGACGAAGCGAGTGGCGCCTCGGCGCGGCAGCTCGATCACAAATGACGAGCCGCGCGCAGGTTCCGATTCCACGCGGATGTGCCCTTCGTGGGCCTGCACAATCTGATAGACGATAGCCAGCCCCAGCCCAGTTCCCTGCGGAAATCCCGACTGAAATGGCTCGAAAAGTTTGCTCGCCTGGCGGGCGTCCATTCCAATGCCGGTGTCGCGAATCCCAATACGCACCCAGTCGACATCCGCATCCAAACTCACAGTTAACGTACCTCCCTGAGGCATGGCTCTCAGAGCGTTATTGCACAGGTTCCAAAACACTTGCTTGATGCGGTCGCGGTCTGTACGCGCTTGCGCATTGTGCGCCGCGAATTGTCTCTCGATACGAAACTTCCCCGCCATTCCTTGTTCTTTTTCGATCAGCATCAATGTTTCGTCAATCAGCACGGCAATATCGGTGTCGGAGAAAGAGTATTGTTTGTCCCGCGAATAGTCGAGGAAGTCAGTGATAATCTGATTGAGCCGCTCTGATTCGCGACTTACAATCTGCACCAGCCGCTTATCGTCTTCGTCAAGCGGCGCCAGTCGTGCGAGTTCTTTCAGCGCACCGGTCATCGCCGTCAGCGGCTGACGAATTTCATGTGCGATTCCCGCGGAAAGCCGCCCTACAGCGGCCATTCGCTCCTTGGTCGCGACTTCGTGTTCCAGTCGCTTTAATTCCGTCAAATCCTGAAAACTGAAAACATATCCACTGATTTGATTCTGGCCGGAGCGTAGTGGCGATACCGATACTCCCAGGAATTTGCGGTCGCCGTCCGGCGTGCGGAACTCGGTCTCTTTTCTCGATGCGAGGAATCCCGTTCCCGTATCCGCGTCCGTCAACCAGAAGCCGGGGAGAACCTCGCGAATCTGTTTACTCTGGAATGCGGCGGGAGCAATGCCCGTAATCTCTCCTCCCGCGCGGTTCACCAGCAAAATGCGCCCCTCGAGATCGGTGGTGATCAGCCCTCCGCGCATGGAATGAATAATGTCTTCATTGAACGCCTGTAAATCCTTCAGTTCCTCGCGCTTCTCTTCGAGTTCCACGCCCTTGCTGCGCAGCATGTGAGCCAGCAGGCTTCCCAGGTACGCGACAGCAAAAAAAGCGACTAGGTTGCTCAGGACCCAGAATTCCAGCGCCCGCGGCGTCGGCGTCGTTAGCGAGGTACGCGGCATTATCCCGTATTGCACCAGTTCGACCAGCATTCCAAGCAGCGCGAACGCCCCGCCCGCCACCAAAAACACGCCCCGTCTGGGCAACATCACGCTCGCCATCAACACAACAAGCAGATAAAGCGAGATGAAATAGCTTTCATGCCCTCCCGTCGAGTACACCAGTCCCGTCACTAAAATCAGGTCGCCGATGATCTGCAGCGGTGCGTGCCAGTGTGCTTGCGGAATCCAACGGAACAAAATGACGTAGCAAATGGCCAGTAAGTACCACAGCAGAATTACAGGTACGAAATATTTCGCGGTTAGCGGCAGCGGTGTGAGTTGGCTGACAGCCAGCACCACAGCCAAAAGGAAAGTGATGACCAGGAACCGGACTCGTCCCAGCCAACTAAGCCAATCACTGGTATTTTGTGTGAGATCCATCCACGATCCGTTCCTGGTAGAAATACCCAAGGAATCGGACCCCCCATTTGCGCTCAGAAGAACAAACCGACACGCGGCTTCCCGCTATAACACCTGGCAGGAAGCCGCCATTGCCCCAAATAGCCGAGGACCGTTCTTGTTGGCGAGCGGAGCTCT
>DASRQP010000199.1:0-2175 GCA_035696585.1 Candidatus Acidiferrales bacterium
CGAATTAAGTTCACCAATTCCCAGCGCTGTTCGTCGGTCAAGCGAATTTTGAAACTGGGCATCGGTTTCCTGCCATTGGTAATCTTCCAAAATATTTCACCGTTGCTCATCGCGTCCACAAGTTTGGCATCCGTGAAATTCGTCGGTTTCGTGCTGTAGGAGTACATCGAGTCCGGCGGCTTTTTCCCATCGCCATTGATGCCGTGGCATTTCGCGCAGTCGTTTCGATACAGGACGCGCGCGGAGTCGAGTGTTGCGGTATTCAGCGCTATCGGATTTCTCATTTGCTTCGCATCGGGCGGCACATTCCATCCGGCGCAGCCGAAAGATGCAAAAGCGAAAACTACGGGGAGCGTCGAGACGAGCAGGCGTTCGCATGGGCGAATAGAAAAACGGGGGAACCTAACTGAACTGCGCAACGCGCGTGAAAGTGTTCTCTTCACTGGCCACCGTGAAGTGCGCGAATCACGGAGATGAGGACAATCACGAGCATCACGAAAACATAGACGCGCAAGCCCCACAGCAACAAGCGCGCGCCGACGGAAAGATTGCGCTTGCCAAATCGCGTGCGGGTTTTTGCAGCAACCACCTGATCAGCTTCGAGGAGAGACAAAACAACATTAGGATCTTGCAGGTCAGGATGCTCCGCGCGGACCGCTGCGGATTCTGCGTCATGGGCTTGCGTGTGCCGTTTTGTTTTTTCCTGCTTCAATTTCACTCCACTTATCTTGAATCGGCGCTAGCTCTACCGTCAACCGCCGAGCAATTTCGGACAAATTGTGAACAGACCGAAGCCAAGTCCGGCGCAGACCAAGAGCACGGTGACGGTTACGCCTGCGAGGTTTCCCCAGAACCCATTGGCGTGTTCTCCCATCAGGTCGCGGTCATTCACGAGCAAAAGCAAAAATGCGAGTGCCGGCGGCATAGCAAGAACCGCGATCACATTCACCGTCAAAATGATGAATTCGAGGGGCGCGTGCGGAATCAACACGAGCGCGGCGGCAGCACACGCCGAGCCCAGCAAGAAAAGATAGAACGGCCAAGCCTCGCGAATCGGACGGTTCAAACTGTGCGCCGTGCCAAGGACTTCTCCGAATGCGTACGCGGAAGAAGTAGAGATGGCGATCGCCGCGACGATTCCAGCTTCAAATATGCCCAGCGCAAAAAGAGACGCGCCTACATGACCAATCCAAGGCTCGATAGCCTGCGCGAATTGCGCGCTCTGGAAATCAGCGGCGCTGATTCCGTGTTTAAACAGCGGCGCGGTGGCGAGAATCGCGGCAATGGCAAACGTCGCAGCGAGCAGCGCCCCTAAAATTGTGTCGAGCCGGCCGGCGGAAATGTCGCGCGGCTGCATGCCCTTGTCGACGACGGCGCTTTGCTGGAAGAAAATCATCCAGGGCGTCACCGTTGCGCCGAGCGTCGCGAGTATCAGCAACAGAATTTCATTTTTGTCGCCGCCAGGAAGCGGCTGCCACGTGAGCAGCGCGTGGCCGACCGTCGGCCAATCTGGGTGCGCGAGCAACGCGGCCGGAATAAATAGTCCGTTGAAAATTGCGAGGCCGAGCGTGATGCGCTCCCACGTCCAGTAGCGTCCGGTGGTGATCGCCGCGAGGACGAAAACGAGCGCAGCCCCGACGGCGATGGATGGGCGAATGCCGAAGAAACCGAGTCCTGCGCGAACGCCGATGAATTCGGTGACGAGCGTCAGAAAATTCCCGAGGACGAGGTCGCCCATCGAGAAAAAACCCCAGAATTTTCCGAAGCGGTCGAAGATGAGCTCCGCGTGGCCGCGATGCGTGACGGCGCCCAAACGCACGGTCATTTCCTGAACGATCAGGCCGATCGCAAATGTGAGAACGACGAAAGGAACGAAAAAGCCAACGCCGAAACGCGCGCCAGTCGCGGAGTAGGAAAGCATGCTGGGCGCATCGTTCTCGCCGAGAAAGACCAGCACGCCGGGGCCAACCAGGAGCCAGAGCAGACGCAATCCGCCAAATGATTTCCAGCCGCGGCCTTTCCAACGGGCGCGGGCGACACGCCAGCGGTCGCGCGCGCGGTCGCGATCTTCATGAGTGAGCTGCCCGACGAGTTCGCGAGCGATCGAAGAAGTGACGGCAGATTCGGTGGTGGGTTGAGCGGGCTGAAACGCGGAGGTTGGTCGGCTGTCTTTCG
>DASRQP010000200.1:0-5383 GCA_035696585.1 Candidatus Acidiferrales bacterium
GTAGAGAGCGGGACGGCCGCTGCCGTCCGCGTTTACGAGGAAAATATCCGGGCGACCGTCGCCGTCGTAGTCGAAAACGCACGCGCCGGAGGCGTAGGAGCCGGCCTCCGTGGTCTGCGCGCTTCCCTGAATCGCGGGCGGCATGGCGTGAGTTGGCAAACCCGATTCTGAGGTCACGTCAACAAAATGAACGGGAATTGCATGCGGAATCTCTTCCGCGCCGGCGGAAACGATTTCAGCGAGAGAATATTTTCCCTGGTCACCGTAGGTGAGGCTCATCGGTGCGCCGAGTTTTGCCGCCACCAAATGCTGGAAGCGAAGCAGGTGAGTACGCGCGTTGGGCGTTTCGCCGGAACGCTGGAAAGCCTGCGCGAGCGCGAATTCGGCAGAAACGTGAAAGGAATTTATTCTTAGAGCGCGCTCGAAGGCGGCAATGGCCGTGGGGTAGTCGTGCAAGGCCATGTAATCCTGGCCGAGGAAATACTGTGTGTCGGCGTCATCGGGATCGATATCGGCGACGCGCTCGAAATCCGCGGCCGAAGCGTCCGCGTGACCTTCGGATTTGTCGAGAAGGCCAAGGTTGTACCAGACGCGAGGATTCTTCGGCTCCCGTTTCGCGAGTTCGTCGAGGATGGGCCGGGCCTGCGAAAAGTGCTGGAGATTCAGCAAGGCGATGGCCTGGTTGAGCCGCGCGGCGTCGAGATGGGCATCGAGAGCATAGGCTTGCTGGAATTCCGCGAGGGCGTTCTTCTGTTCCTGGCGTTCCATGTAGGCCACACCGAGATTATTGTGATGAATCGCTTCGGCTTTTGTTCCGGTATTTGCATCTGCGGCCGCTTGAAAAGCACGCGCGTGAGAAATCTGACGGGCGAAAAACAGAATACAAATAGAAAGAATGAACGCTGCGCCCAGAATCGTAACGCGGCGGAGCTTTCGACGCATGCGCTCGTCAGTCTTTCTGATATGGCTTGGCGGCAATGATGCCCTGCCCTTCTTTTACTGTGATCGTCTGGCCGGCGGAGATATTTTGCAGATGATCCTCGTGGCCGCTTGGCCAGCGAATCTCGACTTCGGCGGCTTTTGTATTTTGAGCGAGCCCAAACGTTAACACGAGTTCGCTTGAAGAGAGATAACTCGAACCGCTTTTGAGCATTTCCGACTCAGTTGAACCGCCCGACGTTACTTTGACGACCGCGCCAATGCCGTCACGGTTGGATTTTGTACCGACCAATTTGACGCGAAGACTGTGATTCGTGCCGCCTTCGTTGCGGAAGAGATATGCGGGACCTGAGTTCGTGGAAATCACAATGTCGAGTTTGCCGTCGTTGAATGCGTCGCCGTAAGCAGCGCCGCGGGCTACGCGCGGAGAATCGAAAGCCGCGCCCAACGTGGAGGTTACGTCAGAGAATTTCCCTCCGCCGAGATTGCGGAACAGCAGCGGCCGCTCTGCGTAGCGAACCTGACGCTGCACTTTCTCGATATCGGGATCAATGTGACCGTTGGCGACGAAAATATCCGGCCAGCCATCGTTGTCATAGTCAAAGAAAAAACAGCCGAAGCCAAGTGTGAGGAGGCTTGCATGGCCGATTTCGGAATTCGGCGCTTGATCGACGAAGAGGCCGTTTCGCTCGTTGTGATAAAGCGCCAACATCTGGTTCGAGAAATTGGTTATCAAGATGCTGGGATAGCCTGAACGATCATAATCAGCGGAGTCCGTGCCCATGCCGGCGCGGGCAATACCGGTTTCGCTGAAACCGACGCCCTCCATAACGGCTTTCTCCGTAAAAGCGCCATTGCGATTGTTGATGTAAAGCTTGTTGGGCTCGGTATCGTTGCTGACGAAAATATCGGGCCAGCCGTTTTGATTCGCGTCGAGAATCGTAATGCCAAGACTTTTGGATGTGGGATCGTACAGACCGGCTTTGCGCGTGACGTCGGTAAACGTACCGTCGCCGTTGTTGTGCCACAGGCGGAGCGAGGTGCCGTGATACGCCTCGGGCGTGCAATAGGATTTCGCAGTGCCGTCAAGCGTGCAAAAAATGTCGGTTTGCGGAGTCCACTGAACGTAATTCGCAACGAGCAAATCGAGATGGCCGTCGCGGTCGAAGTCGACCCACGCGGCTGAGGTGCTGAATTCGTTAGGACCCCACAGGCCGGCCTTTTTCGTGACGTCGGTGAATGTGCCATTGCAATTGTTGTGGAAGAGATGGCTCTGACCGAGCGCGGTGACAAAAATATCGTCGCAGCCGTCGTTGTCATAATCTCCGACAGCGACGCCCAAGCCGTACATTTCCTCAGCCAAGCCGGCTTGGCGCGTGACGTCGGTGAACGTTCCGTTGCGATTGTTGCGATAGAGCGCCATGGTGGAATGCGGGCCGGCGTGTCCCGGCCAATTCGTTCCATTGATCAACAGGACGTCCTGCCAGCCGTCGTTGTTATAGTCGAGGAAGGCGACTCCCGGCCCCAGTGCTTCGGGGAGCCACATTTTGCCGAACGCACCATTGTTGGCGATGAAATGAATGCCTGCCGCGCGCGTGACATCTCGAAAAGTGATGTGAGCTGCCGGCAGCGGCAGTTTTTGCGCGCGAAGGCCAGCGAGAGAAAGCGTTAAGACGCAAACCGTTAACGCAGGCCAGAATTTCGGGAGCGAATGGCCAGCCATCAGCGCTGGCCTTTTGTCTTGAGGGGTGTCTTGAGGGGTGTCTTGAGGGGTGTCTTGAGCGGTGGGTTGCGCGAATACGGTGCGTTCGCAGGCGCGAGCGGCGCTGAACTAAGCTCGTGAATCGGTTGCCGTTCGTTGTTGTCGTCTGGATGAGTGCGAAGATAGGGACCCGTCAAAGCGCCTTCCGCTTCGTTTGCCTTGAAGCGCAAGTAGCGCACTTCGTAGTCGTGAGCGCGTTCGGGCTGTCCCATGCCGTTGTAACATAACATGAGGTTGTAATTGGCTTCGACGTCCTCGGGGTCGATGTTCAGGACAGATTGAAACTCGCGAATGGCGTCAGCATAACGGCGCTCGAGGAAAAGAGTGCGGCCGACGTCGTTGAGTACGACACGGTCGGCGGGATATTGTTCCAGCGCCGTTTTGAACTGAGCGATCGCTTCGTCGTAATGGCCCTGGTCGCGCAAGACACTGCCATAGAAGAAATGAGCGCTGGCTAGCGACGGAGCGACTTTGAGAGCCTGCAAGAGAACTTTTTCCGCTTCTGGCAAGTTCCCTTCCTGGAGTTGGACGCGGCCCATGTTGACCCAGCCGTCGCCGCGATTCGGCGCAGCCTGCGCGACTTTTTCAAAGGCTGCTTGGGCACCCTGTAAATCGCCTTGGAGCAGCAATCCGATGCCGTAATCGTTCCAACGCTGCCAGTCAGCGGCCTCCACGGTAATGCGCGGCTTGGGAGGCGCTGCATCGGCGGGCAAGACTTGCAATTCCGCGTTGTCCTGGCCCATTACGACGATGGGCGGATTTGGAATGCCTGGCCTCTGGCCCGAGTCACCCTTCATGTCGCCGGTGAAAACCCATTTCGTGTCGTCATATTCCGGCGCAACGGAAGGATTGTGCTGGCTGGGATCGTGAACGCCGCCGAACGAAAATTGCGTGAACCACCAGCTAAATTTGCGGTAGTTCAATTTCGCGGTGAGCGTGATGCGATTGCCGACATTCTTCGGAATGTAGATACGATAGTGGACCGTGTCGGCGGCGCCGGGCGGAATCAGACGGACGTAGACGACGGCGCGTTCTGCCCAGGCGTTGCGCTTGTTGATGGGATTGCCGTGCGAGTCGACGAGCAACGCCCGATAGAATTGCGCGCCCGGATCGACGGGTCCATTCGTGTCATTGTTTTTGCCAGCCTCACCGCTCCAGAAAATCGTGCGACCTTTTTCATCGGTGGCTTTCAGTTCGAGCCACAAATCAAAAGCATCGATGGTTCCACCCGGGAAGAAGTGGCCGACGCCGCGCGTGCGAACGACCACGTCGAGCCGGACAGTATCTCCACGGCGAACGGAGATGGGAACTCGGCCAAAGGGAGCCGTCAGTTGTGACGCGCGAGTGGCGAGTCCTTCCTGACCCTTCGGCGCTGTGAATTCCGATTCTTCGCCAACGCCGAAGGTGGTCTGAAGTTGCGGCGCGACCGCTGCGCTTGGCGGCGGAGATGTTCGTTTGCCTGCGAGCGGTGCGGTTTCCGGCGAAATGCCGAAAATGTCGACGCTCACTTGATTGTCCTTCAAAAACTTTTCGACGGTGTCGAGTTGCGCGGTGTCTTCGTTTTCGTAGGGCAACGCGGTGTTCGCGCCCGGGAAACGGTGGGAGTCAATCAGGCCCGCATAATTGCCGAAATCCGCGGAGCTCACTTTGGACATGTGACAATCCGTGCAGGTTTGCGGCTTGGGCGGATAGTAAAACGAACGCGCGCCCTTGCCGGAAACTCCGCTGGCCTGCCAGTTGTCGTATTCGTTGAAGCCGCGCGTCCAGCGATAATGATTCACGGGAAAATCGAGATGGACTTTGTGGCACGTCGAGCAAAATTCGGCGGTCTGATTTTTGACAAATGGTTTCAGAAAAGAACGGCGATGCGGTTCAGGATTCAGCTTTATGAGGAAGTCGACAAAATTGTGCACGACGGGATTCTTGCTGGTTGCGATGCGATCAAGCGGCGAATATGCGAGAACGTAGCCGTTCTGCCCCATCGTGGATTGCACCGAGACGATGGAATGACACATCACGCAACCGAGGCCAGCCTGTCCTTCGGGAGTATTTTCGACTTCGCGAACGGGCCGGTCGAACATGCCGGTTAAGAGCAAGGCAGGATCGTGGCAGCCAGCGCACCATTTCGACGGAGTAATGCCCACAGTGTCCTGCATGTATTCGATGCTCTTGCGATACCACTGATTATTGAATGACGAGAAATGATGCGCTGAACTCGCCCATTGGCGATAAATATCGGCATGGCAGGTTTTGCAAGTCTCCGATTCGAGGAAAAACTGTGCGGGGATTTTTGCATTTTGAGCGACTTCGACGGAGCCGGGGAAATAAGGTCCTGATGAACCGGCTCCTTCCTGATTCATCGAGGCGGGAGCTATCAACGGATTCGTGATTTGATACGAACGCTGCCACTGAACGCTGCGCGTCCACCACGCGCCGTAAGACAGCGCGGCGAAAACAATCAGAATCATGGCCCAGCGCAGCGGAGATGCAGAACCTAACAGAGCGAGCCATTTCCTGCGATTCGCGTAACTGCCGAGAAGCAAAATGATGCCGACGAGCGACGCGATTACGTGCACGTAAAGAATTGGGAAATCGTTGCGCGGCGTGCCGGTGAAAATCAGCGCGAGGCCAATCACGCCGCCGAGTGCCAGCAGACTCCATCCGGCGCGATCTGCAAGCGTT
>DASRQP010000201.1:0-9248 GCA_035696585.1 Candidatus Acidiferrales bacterium
CCCGGTAAGCTGTGAGTCCACAAATTGCCAGCGTTCCAGATATTTCCGTGTTGCCACGATTCTTCTTGCCCTCCTTTCTCTTCCGGCAACTGTAATCGCCGGCTCTTCCCCTGAGCTGAAAGTTGGTAACGGTTTTATTACTACGCGCGACGGCGTGAAGATTCACTACCTCATCGCTGGAACTCCAGGTTCGCAATGGCATGTCAAAGTCAGCGGCAAGCCGATGGGTGAAGCGCAAGTGGCGCCCACGGCGGGCCCAACGCTGCTCTTCGTGCCGGGCTGGACGATGCCGGCGTGGATCTGGCAGAAGCAGATTGATTTTTTCTCGAAGAATTATCGCGTGGTTGCCATGGACCCGCGCAGCCAGGGCGAATCTTCAGAAACAGGCGAAGGGCTTTACCCGGCGGTGCGCGCTCGCGACATCAAGGCAGTCGTCGACCAACTGCATCTTGCTCCGGTGGTGCTGGTCGGTTGGTCGATGGCTGTTACTGAACTCGCGGCCTACGTCGACCAGTTTGGCACCAAAGACATCACGGGATTTGTCTTCGTGGACGACAACTTTGGCGGCCTCGCACCGGGCGAAGGCAACGCTGATTTGCTTTTCCTCGGACAAATCCTAGGCGACCGCCAGAAAAACACAGAGGCGTTCGTTCGACATTTGTGTTTCAAGAAGCTGCATCCGGCCGATTATATTAACCGCGTTATTGCAGCGTGCATGCGCACACCGACGAGCGATGCGGTGGCGCTGCTTGTGGGGAAGGATGCGGCAGACTACCGCGCGGCCGCGGAGAAGATCGACAAGCCCGCGCTATTTTGCTACGCCGACTCGCCGTACATGTCCGCCGAGGCCCAGGCGAAAATTCAGCAGAGCGTGAAGGGCTCGCGGTTAGAAGTTTTTCGCGGCGACGGCCACGCGCTGTTTATGGACGATCCGGAGCATTTCAATACCGTGCTCGAAAGTTTTCTGAATGCGCTTCCCAAATGATTTTTGTGCACTCGAACTCTTCTGCGCTACACAAATCGCCGCGAATTGAAGTATGCTTTCAGCGCGAATGACTGACAAAAAGATACGGGTGCTGATTGCCAAGCCGGGGCTGGACGGGCACGACCGCGGCGCGAAAATCATTGCGCGCGCGCTACGCGACGCCGGCATGGAAGTGATTTACACGGGGCTGCGGCAGACGCCGGAGATGATTGCGTCGGCGGCGGCGCAAGAAGACGTGGACGTCATCGGTCTCTCGATACTTTCGGGCGCGCACAACGCGCTTTGCCCGCGCCTGATGGATCTGCTGCGCGAAAAGGGCATGACGGATGTGACCGTGGTGATCGGGGGAATTATTCCCGAGGCGGACATTGCCGCGTTGAAGAAAAACGGCATCGCGGAGGTTTTTTTGCCCGGCACGTCCACGCAGGATATCGTCGAGTTCATTCGCAATCGCTTCGCCCCGAGTACACAGAAAGTCTGACGCCGCGTGAACAACTCCTTGATTGAATCTCGCGCCAAAACCAAATCTGCCGAGTTCGAGAAAAACAGGCGCGCGATTATCGACCAATTAACCGAGATCAAGAATGAAGAGGAGAAGATTCGCCAGGGCGGCGGCGCGAAAGCCATCGAATCGCAACACAAGAAAAATCGGCTGACGGCACGCGAACGCATTGAAAAGCTTATCGATCCGGGCAGCCGTTTTTTTGAGCTGGGACTCTACGCCGCCTATGAAATGTACGAGGAATGGGGCGGCGCGCCTGCTGCCGGGACAATTACGGGCTTGGCGCGCGTTGCCGGGCGGCAGATGATGATCATCGCGAACGACGCCACGGTGAAAGCCGGAGCGTTTTTCCCGATGACGGCAAAGAAAGTGATTCGCGCGCAGAATATCGCCATCGAAAATCACATTCCGACAATTTATCTGGTGGATTCGGCCGGAGTTTTTCTTCCGCTGCAAGAGGACGTTTTCCCCGACACGGACGATTTTGGGCGCGTGTTTCGCAACAATGCAGTTATGTCCGCGATGGGAATTCCGCAACTGACGGCCATTATGGGCATGTGCGTCGCGGGCGGCGCGTATCTGCCGGTGATGTGCGATCACATACTGATGACCGAAGGCAGCGGACTCTTTCTGGCAGGCCCGGCGCTGGTGCAGGCGGCGATTGGGCAAAAAACATCCGCGGAAGAATTGGGCGGCGCAAAAATGCACGCACAGATCAGCGGGACGGTCGATTTTCGCGAGCCGGATGACGATTCGTGCATTGCGCGTATTCGCGCGCTGGTGGACAAAATGGGCCACCGGCAACGCGCGCCCTTCGACCATCAGAAGGCCGATCCGCCGATGTACCCCGATGAAGAAATTTATGGGATCTTCTCTTCGGATCCGGCGAAGCAATACGACATGCGCGAGATCATTGCGCGAATTGTCGACGGCAGCCGCTGGGAGGAATATCGCGCTGAATACGGGCAAACGGTTCTCTGCGGATTCGCGCGGATTGGCGGATGGGCCGTGGGAATCGTGGCGAACCAGAAAATGCACGTGCAAATCGCGGCGGCGGGCACGGGCGAGCGACGAATGGAATTCGGCGGCGTCATCTACACGGAATCGGCGGACAAGGCGGCGCGGTTCATTCTGGATTGCAATCAGAATCTGATTCCGCTGATTTTCCTGCACGACGTGAACGGCTTCATGGTGGGCAAAGAAGCCGAGTGGAGCGGGATCATCCGCGCAGGCGCGAAAATGGTGAACGCGGTGGCAAACAGCGTCGTGCCGAAGATCTCCGTGATTTGCGGCGGCAGCTTTGGCGCGGGCCATTACGCGATGTGCGGAAAAGCGTACGACCCGCGGTTCATTTTTGCGTGGCCGACGGCGCGCTACGCGGTGATGGCCGGAGAATCGGCGGCGGGAACGTTGGTGGAAATTAAAATCAAACAGATGGAACGCGAAGGAAAAAAGATTACGGAGAAGGACAAGAAGGAACTCTTCGAGTCGATTCGCTCAACGTATGAGCATCAGACGGACCCGCGCTACGCGGCAGCGCGGTTGTGGGTGGACGCAATTATCGATCCGGCGCACACGCGCGACGCGATTATTGAAGCGCTCGAAGCGGCTTCGCTGAATCCGATCGTTGCGGAGTTTAAGACTGGAGTCTTACAAACATAAATGGAATCGGTGACGATTATTGAGTGTCCGCGGGATGCGTGGCAGGGGCTGCCTCAGATTATTCCGACGCAGGCGAAAATCGAATACCTGGGGCGGCTGATCGCGCTGGGTTTTCGCCACCTGGATGCGGTGAGTTTTGTGTCGCCGAAATACGTCCCGCAAATGGCCGACAGCGAGCAAGTGATGGCGGAACTGGCGAAACAGTTCCCTGCCGACATGACGCCGCCGGACATTATCGGAATTGTGGTGAATGAAAAGGGATTGGAACGGGCGCTTGCCGCTCCCGGAGTGACGACGATTGGCTATCCTTACTCCATCTCGGCATATTTTCGGCGCGCAAACGCGAATATGTCTCGCGCCGAATCACGTTCGCTGGTGGAAAAGTTGCATTGGCAAACGAAGGAGGCGGGGCGCAATCTCGTGGTTTATATCTCGATGGCGTTTGGAAATCCTTACGATGAGCCGTGGGGACCCGAGATCGTCGAAGAGGCGCTGGTGTGGCTGAAAGACGTCGGAGTGCGTACGGTTTCGCTCGCTGACACAGTGGGCAAGGCGTCGCCCGATGATGTGGCGTCGATTTATCGCGCGGCGAAAAGCTGCATTGCGGGAGTCGAGCTTGGAGTGCATCTGCACAGCCGTCCGGACGCCGCTGCTGAAAAAATTCTGGCCGCGTACGAGGCCGGTTGCCGGCGATTCGACGGCGCGCTGACGGGGCTCGGCGGATGCCCGTTCGCGGGAGACGATCTGATCGGGAATATTCCGACGGAAACTGTGCTGGCGACGTTGGCCGCTCGCGGCGTGTCGACTGGGATTGACGCAAAATCGCTGGCTGTAGCGTGTGCTCTGACGGGGCGGATTCGCGAAGCCTATGCGCACGAAGTGGATGCGCCGAAGCCCAACTGAAAACAATTTATGAGTTACACGACTCTGAAATTTGAACTCGACGGCGAGATCGCGACGATTACTCTCGATCGTCCGGGCAAACGCAATGCTATTTCGCCTGCGATGATTGACGACCTGCTCGGCGTGTTGGATGATGCGGAGCAAGGGCCGGCACGAGTTGTGATTCTCACAGGCGCGGGAAAAGCTTTTTGCGCGGGGATGGATCTGGAAGCACTGCGCGAGCTCGCGTCGCAGACCCACGAACAGCACGTGGCCGACGCTGCGCGGATGGGCAAGATGTTCCATCGCGTTTACAGCTTTCCAAAACCGCTGATCGCTGCCGTGAATGGCGCCGCCATCGCAGGCGGAACGGGACTGGCGACGCTAGCCGACTTTACGCTCGCCGTGCCGGAGGCGAAATTCGGTTATACGGAGGTTCGCATCGGCTTTCTGCCGGCCGTGGTTTCCGTTTTTCTGCTGCGGCAGGTGGGAGAAAAGATTACGCGGGAGCTTTTGCTGACCGGGAAGATATTCGATGCGGCCGAGGCGAATCGTCTGGGCCTGGTGACGCAGTTAGTGCCACAGGAAAAACTGATGGAATCGGCGCGCGAGCTTGCGCAATCGCTGATAGCTTCAAGTCCGACGAGCTTGCGGCTGACCAAGCGCATTATTTTGCGATGGAATGAAAAGGAAATTGAGCGCGATCTGGCTGTCGCGATACGCGAAAGCGCCGAGATTCGGCGTACGGCGGATTTCCGCGAGGGCTTGGCGTCATTTTTGGAAAAGCGGAAACCTGAGTGGCGCGGCCTATGACCGTGGCAGGCGAAACTACCGTTCGCGTACGGTACGCCGAGACGGACCAGATGGGAGTGGTGTACTACGCGAATTTCTTCGTATGGTTCGAAGTGGCACGCGTGGAATTGATGCGGCAACTGGGATTCAGCTATAAGAAAATGGAAATCGAGGACGATAGTTTCGTCGTAGTGGCAAGAGCGAATTGCACGTACAAACATCCGGCAAAGTTCGACGATGTGCTGCGAATTCGCACTACGGTGACGCAATCGCGACGCCGCACGATCACTTTTGCATACGAGGTTTTCAACGAGACTTACGGCACAGTGATTGCGACGGGCGAGACTCTCCACGTGATTTGCGACCGGCATGGCAGGCCAAAGAGTTTGCCGGAAAAGTACCGCCAGTATTTCCCGTTGACGCATGCGGGCGATTCCGCCGCCGCAGGAACGGCGCACAAGTCATGAAGAAATCGCTCGCACTTTCAGGCAACGACTTAACGCTGGGGCAGCTTTATCAAGTTGTGCTCGAGGGTTTCGAAGTGACACTGGCACCGGAAGCGCGCGCGCGGATGGATGCGTCGCAGGCGGTAGTTGAACGGCTCTCCAGGGGCGACGTCGCCGCTTACGGAATCAATACGGGATTCGGCGCTCTGGCGAGCGTGCGCATCCAACCGGAACAGATTCGCGAGTTGCAACTGAATCTGGTGCGCAGCCATGCGTGCGGCGTGGGCGCGCCGCTCGCGGAAGATGAAACGCGCGCGATGATTTTGCTGCGCGCGAACGCACTGTCGAAGGGATTCAGCGGCGTTCGCCCGGTGGTGGTGGAGACGCTGCTCGCGATGCTCAATCGCGGCGTGCTGCCGGTGATTCCGTCGCAGGGATCGGTTGGGGCTTCGGGTGACCTGGCGCCGCTAGCGCATTTGGCGCTCGTCGCTATCGGCGAAGGCGAAGCAATTTACAAGGGCGCACGATTATCCGGCGGCGATGCGTTGAAGCAGGCGGACATTACTCCGCTGAAACTCGAAGCGAAAGAAGGCCTGGCGTTGCTGAACGGCACGCAAGGGATGCTGGCGTTGCTGGCGCTCGCAATTCGTGACGCGGAAATTCTGATCGACACAGCGGACGTGGCCGCCGCTCTTTCGCTCGATGCCCTGCGCGGCAGCCCCGCGGCTTTCGACGAGCGCATTTCGCGAATTCGGCCGTATCCAGGACAGATGACAAGCGCGCGGAACCTGACGCGGCTGAATCGAGGGAGCGAAATTCGCGAGTCGCATCGTTCCGCCCAGACAGACACACGTGTTCAGGACGCGTACAGCCTGCGCTGCACGCCGCAAGTTCACGGGGCGGTGCGCGATTCCCTATCGCAAGCGCGGACAACATTGTCAATCGAGCTAAACAGCGCGACGGATAATCCGCTGGTATTTGCGGACTCGGGCGAGGTGGTGAGCGGAGGAAATTTTCACGGACAGCCGTTGGCCATGGCGGCGGACCAAATCGCCATCGCGCTGGCGACGCTCGCGGGAATCTGTGAGCGCCGCGTCGAGCACATGACGAACCCTCACACGAGCCTGCTGCCCCCGTTTTTGACGGCGGACCCGGGATTGAATTCGGGATTCATGATCGCGCAGGTGGTGGCTGCGTCGCTGGCAAGCGAATTGAAGGCGCTAGCGACTCCGCATTCCGTCGATTCGATACCCACATCGGGCGACCAGGAAGATTACGTGTCGATGGGAATGAGCGCGTCGCGGCGGTTGGAAAGGATGCTGGACGCGCTGCGCAACGTCATCGCCATCGAGTTGCTTGCCGCGTGCCAAGGAATCGATTTCCAAGCACCGCTGCAAACAGGCGTCGAGGCGCGAAAGGCTTATGCGCTGGTGCGTTCCGTTTCGCGCGTCGTTGACAAAGACCGCGCTCTCGCGCCGGATATTGCGGCGGTGGCGCACCTTGTCGCGAAAGGCGAGTTTCAGAATATACTTCGCTAGCGCCTCCGCGTTCTCCGACACGCTTACCTAAGATTCTTCTGCAGGAATTTGCCGAAACGCCAACCGGCGATCCATTTGAATGGGGCTTCGCCGAGCGAATAGTGCCCGCAAGGCAATCGCAGGGACTTGCACGAAACTTCATTCGCACGCGCAGTTGAGAAAAAATCCTCCGAAAATTCGTCTTGAAAAGTGGGATCGTAGCGCCCGCTGACGGCCAGGAGTTTTTGGCCTGTTCCACGCAATTTCGACAGATACGGAATCGGACTGATGGGCGCCCAGTAGCGGCGAATTTCATCTTGCGAGACTTTCGTGCGCAGCGATTCCCAAACGTGAATTGTGGTGAGGCCGGTGGCAACCACGTCGCCGAAATAAGATGAAACGTGCAGCAGCGCCGCAGCGCGAATGAGGGGTTCGTGCGAGGCCGTAATGCAGGAGATGCATGAACCGAGACTCGTCCCCAAAATGCCGAGCGGGCCGTAGCCGCGCCCAGCGAGCCATCGCAGGCAGCAGCGCGCATCGCAAACGGCTTGACGATTGGCTTGCAGCGTGAGTCCGATGTTTGGGCCGACGATATGATCAGCTTTGGGATGGCCGGGCACCACGCGATGGTCGTGATAGGGCAGGCTAAGCCGCAGAGCCGCGATTCCGAGACGATTCAGCCAGCGGCAAATATCGACGTGAGCACCGTAATCTGCGTTCCACTGCGGCAAAACTACTACGGCGGGACCCGTTGCATTCGCGGGGAAAAATCGCGCATGGACGCGATTGTTTTCTTCCCACGGCGAATTGACGGCACTGGTGAACGTGAGGACTCCGCTCCACGGGACGCCGTCCGCTGCGGCTTCGAGTTGATAATCAGGCGGTGTTTCGCAGGCGAACCAGGCGTCGCTATTCGCCAACGTTTCGTCAACGAAGCGATTCAGAAATTCGCGAGGGCGTTTCTCGTCGGCGCGGCCGCCGATATGCTCCAAGCCCCAGGCAAAGAGCAATGCGGGCCGGTTGGGCTCGGCGGCCCAGCGGCGGTGTTCGTAGCGTCGTATCGTTTGTTCGAGCCAGGGCATTTGCGGAAACTTAGAAATATAGCCGACGTAAGGCGACAAACCAAAAGCAGATTCCCTGCCTGCGGCCCTTCCTGCGTCAGAGCGAGCAGGCAGGCTCGTCGCGTGGCTCCGCGGAATGACACGATCTGCTTTTTGCACACGAACCGGCACATCTTGACTGAGGCGGCGCGTTAGGCATCGGGCACGCGTTTTGCGCGTGTTATTGAGGCCCGCGCGCGCTTGTGGCACAGTGAAATCGTGCTCCCGACACAATTCATCGCGGCGTTTGTCTTCATTTTTGGGCTGATTATTGGCAGCTTTTTGAACGTGTGTATCAGCCGGCTGCCGCAGGGCAAATCCGTGGTGCGACCGGCATCGCGGTGTCCCAGGTGCGGAAAATCCATCAGGCCCTACGATAACATCCCCGTGCTGAGCTATTTTTTTCTTGCGGGCAAATGCCGCGCGTGCAAGATGCATATCTCGCCCGTTTATCCGGCTGTCGAGCTGCTGACAGGGCTGCTTTTTCTGGCGTGCTATGCGGTCTTTGGAAATTCCGTGGAGACGATAAAGTGGTCCGCATTCTGCGCCATTTTGGTCGTATTGATTTTTACCGACTGGCGCGAACGACTGCTTCCGGACACGGTGAATTTCACGGGGCTCGCGATAGGGTTGATTGTTAGCTTTTTCGTGCGCCCCAACGACGGCGCGGCGCTGTGGATTGCGAATCGTCTCTTCGAGTTTCCCCCGCCGATGCCGGTCATCTCTTTCGCGGATGCTCTGATTGGCGGGATTGTTGGCGGCGGCGTGCTGTGGCTTGTCGGCGAGGGATATTTCCGGTTGCGAGGGCGCGAAGGCATGGGCTTCGGCGACGTGAAAATGATGCTGATGGCTGGGGCGTTCCTGGGGCTGCGACGCACGATTCTCACGATTCTGCTTGGCTCCGTGCTCGGCGCGATTCTAGGGGCGATTTTTATTTTGTCTTCACGCAGAGGCTCCGACTACGAACTGCCCTTCGGTACGTTTCTGGGAGCGGCCGCGCTACTGGTGGTATTTTTTGGCACGCCGGTTGTAACGTGGTACCAATCGTTGTTCGTGATGCGGTAGGTCCGCCAATGGGCATCGCGCCAGCACATCAAAATTTCAACTTTGAGATCATCGTCACGCTCGCGTTAGTTGCGTTGATTTTTGCAGTGGTGATTGGCGCGTTCCTCTTCATCCGGCGGTCAATGCGCGAAGATAGGCGAAACTCGCAAGACCCGCAGGATTCCTTTCGCGTGAATTCCGAAAACCCATCGGCATTTATGACGGCTTCGATGCAAGGCGTGATTGCACGTCTGCGCGAGCAGGAACAGGAACTGGCTCGCCTACATCAAGTCGAAAAAGAGCGCGCGCAAGAAACGG
>DASRQP010000202.1:0-19225 GCA_035696585.1 Candidatus Acidiferrales bacterium
TTAGCGGCGCTTCCCGCAATTACTGGTTTAATCCCACTACTTTTGCCATCGCGACTGCTGGAACGGTGGGTGACGCGGGCCGGAACAACTTCCACGGTCCGGGGATCAATAACTGGGACTTGAGCTTTGAGAAGGACACGCGGATAACGGAGAGCACGCAGTTCATCATGCGCATGGAGTTTTACAACCTGTTCAACCATACGCAATTCAACAACGTTTCCTCTGGCAATATCGAGTCCAGCGCTTTTGGACAGATCAGAGCTGCTGCGAATGGCCGGTTGATGCAACTGGCAGCAAAGTTCGTATTCTAACTCGTCGGCCTACGGCCGACTTTCAGGGCGCCCCGGTTGTGTCCACCGAGGCGCCCTCTTTATTTGGTGTGGTCGGCCTTGGGCGCCAGGCGTGGAAGTTGTGTTCCCTAAAACCGCCAAGTATTTCCACTCTTTAGGTGTGGCAAGCCTTCCTAGGGCCGTAAGTTACACAAAACACCAGTAGTACTACGCCTCTGGGCTGGTCCTACCATTGCTCATATGGCCGCAGTCCGCTGAAATAGGCGTTCAGAGGAGACTCGGCCATGGTGTTAGCGACGGCAGTGCTGCTGTTGCAGTTCTCGGCGTTCCCCGGTGCCTCTACGGGGTCCCAGCCCTCTCCCAAGCTACTGGCGACCGCGGAAGCGACTAAGGTGGCCGCAGACACCAAGAAGGCCATTCCTGTGCCGGTGGCACCCGCGGACGCGCTCAATGATAAAGCTACGGCGGTGCCAGTGGCAGACTCGCACTCCTCAAGCTCAAATGAAATCCTAGCCGAGGACTCTCTTTCCAATATCTACCTGCCCCCGCCTCCGGCTTTTCGTCCAACAATTGAGCCAACCGAGCGCACCAATCGGCTGTGGTTTACGCTAAGCGTTGCCGAGCACAGCGCTGCCGGATTTGACGCCTGGTCCACCCGCAAAGCCATCTCAGAAGGCCGGGGCGAAGCTGATCCGATGATGCGCCCGTTCGTTCATTCAGCCGCGATCTACGGCGCCATACAGGTGGTTCCCTTCGGACTGGACTATATCGCGAACCGAATGCATCGAAGCACAGGGTGGACGCGCCATGTGTGGTGGGTGCCGCAATCGGTGGCAACAGCGACGTATCTTTTCAGCGGCTCCTACAACGTCATCCACACTCGCTGATTCAGAGGCATTTCCGTTTCATCCGTCAATCTCCTGCTTTATTGCTAGAATGTGCAGGTGCGACTTCTTCTGTTGGTATTGCTGCTGAGCGCTTCGGCTCACGCTCAACGGTGGAGCATCCAGACCACCGGTCTCGACACCAATTTGCGCGGCGTCGACGTCGTTCGCGCGTCGGGCTCATCTGGTGACGTGGTTGTATGGGCATGCGGCTCGAATGGCGTGATTCTTCGCTCGGTCGATCAAGGCAAGACATGGAAGCGGCTTCACGTGCAGGGCGGCGATGCGCTCGATTTCCGTGGCATTGTGGCGTTTGACGCAACAACCGCCTATGTGATGTCAATCGGCGGCGGCGCGCAATCGCGCATTTACAAAACCGTAGATGGCGGCGAGAACTGGACGCTCGAATTCTCCGGCAAGCGCTCTGCGTTCTTTCTCGACGACCTCGTTTGTATTTCGAAGACCAGATGCTACGGGCTCAGTGATCCAGTCGATGGCAAATTCCTGTTGGTGAGTACTGAGGACGGCGAGCACTGGAAGGAACTCCCTGGCCCAAACATGCCAGCGGCGCTGCCGGGCGAAGGTGTGTTTGCCGCAAGCGGAACATCACTTGCGATTTACGACAAGAAAGAAATTTATTTCGGCACGGGCGGCGCGCGTGTGGCGCGGGTTTTCCGCTCGCCGGACCTTGGTCACACTTGGACCGCTGCGGAAACGCCGATCGCAATAGGCAACGCGTCGTCGGGAATTTTCTCGATTACTCGGACTAGAAACACCGTTGTCGCTGTGGGCGGGGATTACAAGGATCCAAGCCGGTCTGTTGGCGTGGCCGCTTATTCTGTCGACGATGGAAGGACCTGGCGTCTTGCCACGCGGCAACCTGAGGGATTCCGCTCCGCTGTGGCGGCCTTTTCTGCCGCGACCGTCGGCGACGTCACAATTGCGGTAGGCCCCACGGGCGAGGACAGCAGTCACGATGGGGGAATTCACTGGAGCAGCGCTGGTAACCTCAATCTGAATGCGCTCGCCGGTACGAACGTCAACCATGTTTGGGGAGTCGGCCCGAAGGGCACTATCGCGCACCTGATCCCCTGAAGCCTGTTCCCCTGAAGAAAGTACAGCCCTCGACGATGACTCTTAACTATTGTTGCTTAGGATTGGGATTGGGATTCGCGTTCTGTTTCACGACGTCCGCATTTGCCAGATTCGCAGCTGCGGCATCCGAGTTTTGATAGCGCGTGAGATAGGGCACTGATGGCGTAATTTCAAATGGCATTTTCGCGCGCGCCGAAAGTACCTGCACGGGCTTGGTCTTCGCCATATCCACCGTGTCGTCCCACGAATTGAGCAGGGTTCGCGAGCCCAAGGGAAGCGCTGTAATCTGGTCGAGTTTCATGGGCTGCAATGGCGGGGCCGCCTGAATCAACTGCGTCGCCATGAATACCTGATTGCCCACGTTGGCGCTGATCAGCGACGGCAACTGTTTCTGCTCAGCCGCGAGTTGCTTAAAGAAAAGCCCCGCAGTACCAAGCTGATTTTTGTATGGCGAGTTCTTCAGCAGTTCCATCGCTTTGTTCGCCGCCGCTTCCTCATCGGTCTCCCTGCTTCGGAAGGACATGCGCTTGATCGTGTCCGCCGTCGAAACCATCGTCGTGTCGTTAAACGAGTAGTCGTCTCCGAGCCCCGAGCCAGTTACAACCGCGCCAAGCTGGTGCGCGAGTATTGCGGCCAAGCTCGGTTCATCCGGCAGGACGTCCAACAAGCCGCGGCTCACCACGATCGTGTGCCCAACCGTGAACGCTTCCAAAGTCGACGTCAACAGCACGCGACAGCGAACCTCTGGCTCGATGTCCAGATTGTTCGTCACTTCCAGGTTATTCGTCACCGTGTTCATCACTTTGTCCAACGGCCCGGCAGGCGCCAGCAGTCCATTCTGCTCCAGCCTGTCGATCACATTAGTTTCGCCTTCGCGCTCCCAGTTTTGCTGGGCGTCGTTTGCAGTGGCCGCCTGGTCCTGAATCGGCTTCGCTGCTTCAATCTGTAAGTCGCTGAATTCCGTCTCATGGCTTCCCAGTTTCGGGTTGTAACCCCACAGCCGCGTTTGTGAGCGGTAACTTGCGTGCCCAAGCGGAAAATCTTTCTTTCCCGACTCCGCGCTGTAAATATAGGAAGGGATCCATTGGTTCGGCGCTACGTTTGTCCGCCAGCTATCGAAGTGCAAGCTGGAGTCCATCGAGTTCGTATTTGCCACGAACACGCCGTTGAACCGCACGATGGCATAATCCTGGCTCTCCACCCAAATGCGTCCTTCGAATCTTCCGACGCCCGATTTCGGCAACGGTGTCACATCAAATACCAAGCACCTCACCGAGCCAAGAAATTCGTTTCGTACGTAGGCGAACTTATAATGCTGTTTATCGAAGTAATCCTGATCGACGAAAATCATCTGGAGGAAGCCCGCCGGCACGTACGTATCGCCCAGCAGGGAAGTGACATCCTTGAGTGGATTCAGCTTGTGCTTCCAGCCGGAGCTCGTCTTAGGCAGTATCGACTGATCCACTACGCCCTTGCTCAGCTGCGCAATCCCTAAATAGTAGTGGTCTCTCTCCGGAACGGAACCCAGTTGTGGGTCCCAGCGCATGTCCTGAATGTATGTCTCAATGATTGGACTGTAATGACGCAGCGTTGCGACTTCCTGGTGCTCCCGCGCAATGATCCGGTCGACGGCTTCGCTAACAGTCTTTGGCTGATTAGACGTCATGACGAGGGGCTCCGCCGGTTGCGTTGGCTGTGTTTGCGCCGCCAATCCCCCCGCGAATGCCAATCCGAGAGCCGCGCTGAGTGCGCAACGTAGTCCGATGCCCATAACTTCATTCCTCCTCAAATCGGCACACTGGCCGAAACTCGGGCACTGGCCCGAGATCCGTATGGCTGCCCCTGCCAAGGTAAAGGGCATTGTAGTATTAGCCCGCGAGAGGGAAGGAATAGTACAAGTGTACCGAATTGGAACTTCGTTGCCCTAAGCGATACCCACAAACGAGCGTAATTGGAAGAAATGCCAAGCTTTGAACTTCAGATGTGCTGCGAATCCGCTGGCATCCTGGCGGAGGCCGAGCGCTCAAGCATTGCGCTTGCGCTTTGTCCATCACTAGAGATAGTTTAGCGGCGAATTTCTATCGAGTCGGGAGGCGCAGATGGCACGCAATGCGTGGTCATGGAGAAATCTGAGTCGCGGAATGTTCGTCGTAATACTGATGGCGATTATTGCTCTGCTGTGGCGGGTGCCTGCAATTGCCCAAGGACGCCGCGGTGCGCAGGAGGAAATGGGCGCTGGCGCAAACGGGCTTGGTGCGCTGCATTTTCGCGCACTGGGGCCGGAAGGGAATCGCGTCGCCTCCATTATTGGCGAGCCGGGAAATCCGAATGTGGTTTACGTTGGCGCCGCGGACGGTGGCATTTGGAAAACTTCCGACGCTGGCACGAATTGGACGCCGGTGTTTGACCACGAGGATGTGTCTGCGGTAGGCGCGCTGGCGATGGCGCCCTCGGATCACAACGAGATTTGGGCGGGCACAGGAGAGCCGTGGCTGATTCGTCCCTACTACACGATGGGCGACGGAGTTTATAAATCGACCGACGCGGGCCGAAGCTGGCAGCACATGGGCCTCGAGCAGACGGGGCACATCGCGCGCATCATCGTGGACCCGCACGACGCGAACGTCGCTTTCGTTTGCGCGGTCGGCCAGGCGTTTCGTCCGCAACACGAACGCGGAATTTTTCGCACGAGCGACGCGGGGAAAACCTGGCAGCAAGTCCTCTACGTGGACGACCACACCGGTTGTTCCGAAATGGCGATGGATCCCAGCGACTCCAACACAATTTATGCTGGAATGTGGCAAGTGGAAATTCACCGCTGGAATTTGAACAGCGGCGGAACGGGGAGCGGCGTCTACGTGAGCCGCGACGGCGGAAACAATTGGAGCAAAATCAGCGGCCATGGACTGCCCGCTGCGGACCATCCGATCGGGAAAGTGGCCGTTGCTGTCGCCGCGAGCAATCCGAATCGCGTTTACGCTTTGCTGCAGGACACCACGCCCGGCCTGTATCGTTCCGATGACCGCGGTCGCACGTGGACGCTCGTCAATCAGTCCCACGTCACGACGGAGCGCTCTTCGTACTACACGCGCTTTGCGGTTTCGCCCGACGATCAGAATCTGCTCTACTTTCCTTCGGTCGCTTTCAGCATGTCGCGCGACGGCGGCAACACCGTGTTTCAGCCCGGGGGCCGTGGCCCTGGCGGTGGCGCTGGCCCTGGTCCCGCGGAGGCCGCGAGTGGTCCTCCTGCGGCAACTGGTCTTGAGTCCGCGGGCGGCGATAATCATGACGTTTGGATCGATCCCACGAATGCAAACCGCGTGTTGGTCGCGAACGACGCTGGAGTGAGCATTAGCAACAATCGTGGCGCGACATATCAGCGATTCCTGCTGCCGATTTCGCAGACGTATCACGTATTCGCGGACAATGAGATTCCCTACAACGTGATGGGCAACATCCAGGACAAGTCGTCATTTCGCGGACCCAGCCGCACGCTTTCCGGTGGTTTTTTCGGGAATGGAATCTCGCTGGGCAACTGGACAGGCGCGGGCGGATGCGAGGATGGTTTCGCGGTGCCCGACCCGGTGGATTCGAACATTGTGTGGTCCGGCTGCGACAACGGCCGCATAGACCGCATCAATATGCGCAACGGCATGGCGCGAGATGTATCCGCTTGGCCCGTCACCAGCTACGGCTGGAAGCCCGCAAATATGAAATATCGTTGGGACTGGGTGACGCCCATCGCCATCTCGCCCCATGATCACAACCGCGTTTACGTTGGCGCTCAAGTCGTGTTCATGACTACGGACAGCGGCCAATCGTGGAAAGTCATCAGCCCAGACCTCACGGCGAACAACAAGGAACACGAGCAAGACTCGGGCGGAATCTCGTCGGACGACCTCGTGACCTATGACGGCGCCACAATTTATTCCATCGCGGAATCGCCCGTGAAAGCGGGCGTTATCTGGACGGGAAGCGATGACGGTCAGGTGAACGTGACGCAGGATGGCGGCGGGCACTGGGCAAACGTGACCAAGAACATTCCCGATCTTCCCGCGTGGGGAACGGTGTGGAACGTCGAGCCGTCCCATTTCGATGCTGGCACGGCATACATTACCGTGAATCTGCAGCACGTGGGAATCTACGACGCTCGCGCGTACAAGACGACAGACTACGGTGCAAGTTGGAAGCTGATCACCGCGAACGTGCCCAAGGGAATGAACAGCAGTGCGCACATCATTATCGAAGATCCTGTGCGCAAGGGCATGTTGTTCCTGGGCACGGACAACGCGCTCTACGTCACGTGGGACGATGGCGATCACTGGACTCGTTTACGGAACGATTTGCCGCCCGCGCCGGTGTACTGGTTGCAAGTGCAGCGGACGTTCAACGATTTGGTCATCGGAACGCATGGACGCGGTGTGTGGATCCTCGACGACATCACTCCGCTTCGCGAATGGGCCAGCGCTCAGTCGAAGGATTTTCAATTATTCAAACCGCGGTCTGCGTACCGCTTCCGGCACACGGATGACGCGCGCGAGTCCGACGTCGGTGGACACGTAAGCGGAGAAAATCCTCCTTACGGCGCGGACATCAACTTCTGGCTGAAAGCTCCCGCGAAGGAAGTGGAGCTCACTTTTACTGGCGCGAACGAGACCATTCGCACGCTCAAAGTGGAAGGACACGCAGGATTGAATCGTGTGTGGTGGGATCTTCGCTACGAACCGGGCTCGCCCGTGAAGATGCAGACCACACCGTTCGACGCCCCATGGGCGGAGCCGCACCACAATTACGCCGCGTACGGCACTCGAATTCCGCCTGCAGGCCCGATTGTGCCGCCGGGCAATTACACGGTCCATGTGAAAGCGGGCGGGAACGAAGGGACAGCGCAACTTACCGTGCTGCCTGATCCGCACTCCCCGGGCACGGAACAATCGATCCGTGCGCAAGTGCAGTTCGCCCGCCAGGTGCTGGCCGAGGAGAATCAGGCCGCCGACATGATCAATCATCTGGAATGGACGCGGAGGCAGGTGGAAGATCTCGAAACCGTGCTTAACGCGGATGCGCAGAAACATGCAGACGCAATTCAAGCCGCCAAGGATTTCGAGATCAAAGTCGTTGCGCTCGAAGGCAAGCTGATTGACATTCACAATACCGGCCGCAGCGAAGATGCATTTCGCAACCCCGTTCAACTCTATGAGCGCATCAGTTGGATGGTTGGGCCGATGGTCGGCACGCCCGGGAGCGGTAGCGGTGGCGGCGATCTCGCGCCCACAGCGCAACAAATCGCCGTGAACGATGAGTTCAAGCAACAGCTTGCGGAAATTCAGGCGGAGTTTAAACGATTTGTCGAGGGCGACACGCGCGCCTTCAACGCGGCGCTGAAGCAAAATCACCTGACTGCCGCGATCGAGCCCTAAAAATAGAAATGGCCGAATTAACGTTCCAAGCCCCGCGAAGTAATGCGGGGCTGCTCTCTGTTGCGGCGCCCGTGCAAAGAGCTGCGGAAAAACAAGAGCCCCGGCAGCGATTACGGCAAATCTTTTCTACAAGCTGACCTCAGACCAGACGCATTTGGCGGCTTTCAAGGGAAAGCAGTTTTTGCTTGATCGAGAGGCCGCCCCCAAAGCCGGTAAGCTTGCCATTGGTGCCAATCACGCGGTGGCACGGAACAATGATAGGAATCGGATTGGAACCGTTGGCAAGCCCGACGGCGCGCGCTGCATTAGGCTGACCAATCTGATGGGCTAACTGACCGTAGGAAATTGTCTGTCCGTAAGGAATCGCGCGCAAGCTTTGCCAGACACGAACCTGAAACGGCGTCCCTTCGAGCGCCAGAGGCAAATCGAATTCCTGCAACTCCCCGCGAAAGTATGATCGCAACTGGCGAATCGTTTCTTGAAAGGGCTCTTTGTTCTCCACCCAGCCTGGCTGCGGACGTATCGCATGCTTGCCGGCAGCAAAGCTGATCAGACGTAACCCTTGGTCATCTCCCGCCAACAGCAACTGTCCCACCGGACTCTGGAGGTTCGTGTGATACACGAGGCTCATTTTATTCGATGAGTGCATCGGAATTCCCGTCCGAGTTGCATTCTACCAAAACGGACACTCCATCGGACATTGACGTCGGAAACGTCGACGATGGCCGCTCTCGACTCTCTTTGATGGCTGGACCTGCCTCGAGCAAAGAAACGGCGTCGAATCATTTTTGGGGCAGCGCAGTTTCTCTGCGTCACGATGACTTCCTTGGAAAGAATGGCGGGGACGACGGGACTCGAACCCGCGACCTCTGCCGTGACAGGGCAGCGTTCTAGCCGGCTGAACTACGTCCCCGCAACCTACGTGGAGTGAATCTACAACGATACGACACTGGTGGGCGATGTGCGATTTGAACGCACGACCTTCCCGGTGTAAGCGGGATGCTCTAACCGCTGAGCTAACCGCCCGTAACATGCTATCCGAAGCGAAAGCGAGCGTCAACCGCGCTTGCTTGACCTTCCGCAGCGCCACAAGTAAACTGAGAAAGTAATCCGGAGACACGAAGAATGCTGTTGTCGCGCGACTACGTTGGTTACATGTCGAAGGAAGTGATCAAGCGCCTCGTTGAGCGCCAGATGATCGAAACGAAGGCCCCCGATGCTCTTGCGGAACGTGTGCGCCAAACGATGGCCGACGAACTGACAGTGGAGGATCGGCTGAACGAAGAAGTCCGCGATATTCTCGCCCAGCACAATGACGAAATGCGCAAAGTCGGCGCGTCCTATCAGGAGATGTACAAAAAAGTGAAAGGCGAGCTCGCGCGCCAGAGGAAGTTGATCCTCCGTTGATGCGACTCAGCCGCGAAAAAACGGTTCGCCTCTCTCACCGCATCATCGACTTTCTGGTCACCGTTGACGATTTGGATTTCGTCGAGGATCGCGACACCATCCGCCAGGAAATTGTCACCATCCTTCAGGAATTATTGAAGCAGGAAGAGCAAGTCGACACCGAAGTTCGCGCCAAGATTGCGTCACAGAAGAAGGAAATTCTCGAAGGCAGCGAAGAATGGGACATTCTATACCGCCGCTATTATTCGGAATCGCTCAAGCGCATGGGCGTTGCGGACCTCGCTGAACACCGCCGTTAAAGAATCGCCGATCCGTTTGGCTACCTGCATTTTGTTTCATTCAAAAAAAGAGAACGCCTTCGCTCGCCTCTATCGGAGGCTCACGAAGGCGTTAGTCTTTTGGGGAACCAGTCCGGGGGACGCAATGCGCGCCGCCCGAATTGGAGTGCCGCTACTACTAGGCTTGAGGTGACCGATGACGGCGACGGAGGGTCGTTCCCATTCCCAGCAGTCCGGTACCAACGAGCAGCAGGCTAGCGGGTTCGGGAGTCGGCGTTACTGGAGTTACGCTGAAATCTGAGCTGACAACGGTATTATTCGCGAGAAGGAATTGCACCGTTGACTGGCCGATTCCGGTTTTCGTGCCCAAGGCACTCTGAACCGAAGCCGATAGCGTAATCCAATTAACGTCGAAAACCAGCGTTTCGTGTCCGCCGAAGGTGCTCATCGTCGTCGAGACGATCTGACCGGAAAGCATGTCGCCATCCGTATCGACGATTGAGATTGAGCCAACTCCGGCGCTGTTGGTGCTGAACGTCGACGTGAACGCGTCGGTACCGTCGAAATTGCTTTGCAGCCCGATACCGGATGTGGAGACTGCCACACCACCTCCCATAGTGATCGTGCCAGTGCACATATTTGTTGCCGGAGCGCCGCACGCGAAATCGATGGCTCCGGCATTTGCACGTGGCACGAACAGGGAAATGGCCAGCAGGCAAATACCAGCTAACAATGTATGCATAATTGCTTTAAACATCTGGAAGTGTCTCCTCCTTCGAGTTTGTACAAAAATCTCAAGGGTATTTCATGCAAGTGCGCTGCCAAATCCGCATCTCGCGAAATTCTTTTCTTCATTCGCGCTAAATTCATTCTTAGCAGTGACTCACGGAATTGAAATCGAAGCTCGTGCATTTTGCATATTGCGTGGCTCTCATTTTTGCCGGTAACTCTCCTCCAAGTTGTCCGCAACGGCTTGCACGAATTGGTAGTAAATGCGCGGGCGTGTTTTTTTTACAGAAATAAAGTGTGAAGCTGTAAGGAATGCGGCGTAGGGGAAACTGCCCGGTCTATACTTGATATTCTGTATGCATGCAAAATCCGACGCGTATGAGATCCGCTTGAGCGGGGAAAAACAAAACGACGGCCCTCAAGAGAAGAGCCGTCGTCGGTGTCAATTCGTAAGATGAAAACTAACGTTAGGGCCGGCGCTTCAGGACGGGCGCGTTGTCATCTCCCTGACCTTGTTGCCCCTGCTGCTGCGATTTGGCCTGTTTCTGTTCCGCCTTGGTTTGCAGCGATGGTTTCCCGCCGCCGTCGCGAGCTTCTTGAATTTTCTCGCCAGATTCGAGACGAATCATCCGCTGCTTGATTTGGTCAAATTCCGATGTCGTCACGATGTACTCGGGCCGCGCTGGCAGAATCGTAGCAATTTCCTTTTGTGCCGATACGACGCGATCCGGTGTCGGTGGGTGCGTATCGAAAATCTTCGGAATCGTTCCAGGCTGTTTTTTCTCTTCGGCCTCGACTTTTTCGAAGAAGGCAACGAACGCGTTTGGATCGTAGCCTGCCTTGTACATGTATTGCAGTCCAAGGTAATCGGCTTCGCGTTCCGCATCTCGCGTGAATTTCAAATACGTCATGGGAATGGCGAGGTTCAATCCTTCGTAGATTCCGTAGCCCGCCCATGTACCCGGCAGGGTCATGATCAAGGGGATCGAAGCAATCTGGATGATGTTGGCCTTCGTGGCGTTTCGCGTCTGGTGACGCGCCGCGACGTGCGCGATTTCGTGCGCCATCACGCCGGCGAGTTCCGCTTCCTCATCCGCATGCAAAACCACGCCCGTGTTTACGTAGAAAAATCCGCCCGGCAAGGCGAAGGCGTTAATGTGCTCGTCGTCGATTACTTTGATCGTGAACGGCACCTGCGCGTCCGAATTCCGCACCAGGTTCTGCCCGACCTTGTTCACGTACGCGACAATGACGGGGTCATCGACCAGCTTCGAAGTCTTCTCGACTTCCTGTGACAGTTGTTTGCCAAGCGCGATTTCGCGCTGGATCGAATACATATCCGGACCATGTCCTACTTTGCGGTTCCCAACCGCATTGACGTCGGACTCTGTTCCCGATTTTACTTTGTCGGATTGCTGAGCGAGCGCGGTGGGTACGGACATTGCGATCGCCAGGAGGAAGGCTGCCAGACTTACGGAGCTTCTCTTCATTTTCGTGCCCCCTTGGCCTAATACCGGGATTATACACCCGTTCCCGGTTGTTGCCGGTGAATGATTCGATGCCCCCTACCCCCAAAAGGGTGTTTACCGAGAATGCCGTGGCCCTCGAAGCTTGCCTCGTTGGCATTAGCCACAAAATGGGCCTGTGGACAGGCGCGGAAACAGGCTTCCCAAGTTCTATTGACCCTGCCCGCCATTCCATCTAAAGTGGTTTCTTTCCAGTTTCCTAGCATGCCCATCAAGAAAATACAGGTCGGTCAGGTATGGAAAAAGGACGATTCGGGCGACTCCTACCTGGTAACGAAAGTCTATAACGAAGCTCTGGCCACATTCGCGGTTTTGCGCAAGGCCGGCTCTGAGACCGATGCTCCTCTGCGGGTTAAGGTGGGCCATGCCGGCGCGTCACCAACTCTTCCAGGCTTCCGATTCGCCCAGGAATCCGACGAGTTCTGAGCCAGACGCTGTTTTTTTACACTGACCGTACCAGCATTTTGATCACGTCATCGACTTGCATGATCTCGCGCACTAGGAATGGTTCCGCATATTTTACGCCGATCATTTGGCCGTAATGCCGCGACGTCAAATTAACGCGGTTTTCGAGTTCATCGAGCGGGAGATACACTTTTGATTTTCGCTCGCGCTTCGGCGGGCTGAACTGAGACTCGTAAGCGAGAATTGCCTGGCGCCGTTTGTCGAATTGCGCAGTGATGTCCACGGCGAACGTCGGTCTCACCGTTTCGTCATACGTCGTCGAGTATAGAATCTTAAATGGCCGGAAGGCGTCTCCTGGAATCCGCAGCTGTTTCAATCCCGCAAGAAAACATCCTTCATATCCCAGCCGCGCGGCATTGTAATGATCCGGATGACGGCCTTCCCAGTAAGGCAGAATCACGGTGTGCGGCTGCCATTCGCGAATTTTTGCCGCGACGGCCAGCTTGTAGCGCTCGTTCACTTCAAGATGCGCATCTGGCAGTCCCAAATTTGCGCGCATCTTCACGCCCATAATTCGCGCCGCTCGCGCGGCTTCGTGCAAACGAGTTTCCGCGTTTCCCCGCGTTCCCATTTCACCGCGCGTCAAATCAAGGACGCCTGTCTTGTAGCCCTTCTGGGCCATCTTGATCAGCGTCCCACCGCATGTCAGCTCCACGTCATCCGGATGCGCCGCAATCGCCAGCAAGTCGAGTTTCATCACGCCTCCCGCATTCGCCGTTCGCGTCTGATTCTAACGTCTGCGCTTTCCCGCCGTCAAAACCTTGCTCGTAGACATGGCGTGCGGAAATTGCGAGGATGTAACTATCGAATTGCAGCTAGAAAAGGAGTTGACCATTGCCAGCAGCACTCGCAGGCCGCGTCGCGCTCGTCACGGGAGGCGCAAAACGCATTGGCCGCAGCATCGTGGAGAAACTCGCAGCAGAAGGCGCCGATGTGGTCATCAACTACGAGTCGTCGCAAGCGGAAGCGGAATCGCTTGCTTCCGATGTGCGCAAGCTAGGTAGCCGCTCGCTTGCGATTCCTGCCGACGTCTCAAAAAAGCAGGAAGTTCAGCGCATGTTCCAGACCATCGAGCGCGAATTCTCCCGGTTGGACATTTTGATCAACAACGCCGGAATGTTCTTCGCCGCGGATTTCGCCGACTTGAGCGAAGACCAATGGGACTCGATTATGGCGACCAATTTGAAAGCGCAATTTCTGTGCGCGCAAGCGGCTGCTCCGCTTCTGAAACGCAGCGGACGCGGTCGCATTGTCAACATTTCCTCGCTCGGCGGCATGCTTCCGTGGCCGAAATTCACGGCGTACTGCGTTTCGAAGGCGGGAGTCATCATGCTGACGCGCTGCCTTGCTCGTGCCCTGGCGCCGGAGATTCTGGTGAATAGCGTCGCGCCCGGCACGATTCAGTTTCCCGGCGAACCTCCCGACGAGGATTACATCCGCCGCGCGCCCTTGCATTGCACCGGTAAAGGCGCTGATATTGCCGGTGCGGTTTTTTATTTGGTGACTTCGGATTTTGTGACGGGCCAAATCCTCGCCGTCGACGGCGGCCGCAGCCTCACATAAGCAAAAAGGCGGCGCCACTGAAATGACGCCGCCTTGAATACTCCTCGTTCTTCGTTATTCGCCGGAGTACTTCACGGAACATCCATAAGGACGCGTTACTGGCGTACTCACGGATTTGCCCGCCGTCGCTTCCTCAAGTGCGAGATTCAGATAATTCTTCGCGCCTTGAATGTCTGCGACATCGGTAGTCGGCCGGTCATCAATTGCGCCGTTATTCACTCAAAAACAAAAAGGGCGGCGTCAGATAAAATGACGCCGCCCGAAAACCATCAATCCTGCTTAGTAAGCCGCGAGCTTCTCCATTCCCGCGACAATCTTTTCCGTGTTGACCATCCACGCGTGCTCGAGTGGCGGCGCGAACGGTATCGCTGGAATGTCGGGCCCCGTGATCCGGATGATCGGTCCGTCGAGATCGTCAAACGCCTCTTCGGCGATAATCGCGGAAATTTCTCCGCCGATGCCGAGCGTCCGCTTGTCTTCGTGGACCACCAGGCACTTGCTCGTCTTCCTCACGGATTCAAGCACAGTGTCCCTGTCGAGCGGCGAGAGCGTGCGCAAATCAATCACTTCCGCTTCCACGCCGTTTTTCGCCATTTGCTCCGCAGCTTCCAGGCACAGGCCCGTCATGTAGCCGTACGTGACAATCGTCATGTCGCGCCCTTGCCGCCGAATCTCCGCTTTGCCGATCGGCACGGTGTAATCGCCGTCGGGCACGTCGCCCTTGGCCGTGCGGTAAAGCTTCTTGTGCTCGAAATAAAGCACCGGGTTCGGATCGCGAATCGCCGCCAGCAGCAAGCCTTTCGCATCATACGCCGTTGATGGCATCACAACTTTCAATCCCGGTTCGTGCACGAACCACGACGCGTTTTCCTGCGAGTGGTAAAGTCCGCCTCCCGTGCCGCCGCCGCAGCAAATGCGCACCGTCAGCGAACAACCGTAGCCGCCAGCGCTGCGGTAGCGAATCTTTGACGCCTGCTGCACCAGTGACTCCATCGCCGGCGTGATGAAATCCGCGAACTGGATTTCGGCAATCGGCCGCAGCCCCACCATCGACGCGCCAATCGCCGACGCGATGATGTTTCCCTCCGCAAGCGGTGTATCGAGCACGCGTTCCTCGCCGAATTTATCGTAAAGCCCGGCCGTGGCCTTGAAGACCCCGCCCGACAGGCCAATGTCTTCGCCCATCACGAATACGCGGTCGTCGCGCTCCATTTCCTGCGCCATCGCTTCCGTGATGGCTTCAATCATCGTTATGTTGCGTGCCATATTTTCGCGATCCCCTTTTGTTCTTGCGTCCAGGCGGCTTATTCCTGCGCCCAGACCCGCTATTCTTGCGCCCAAATATGATCCGCCAGTTCCGAAGCGTCCGGATACGGACTCTGCTCGGCAAACTCGACGGCTTCATTGATTTCCTGCGTGATTTCTTTCGCGATGTTGGTCTTCGATTCGTCGGTGAGGAGTTTCTTGTCGCGGAGAACTTTCTCGAACAGCACCAGCGGGTCGCGCTTCTTCCATGCTTCCACTTCTTCCTTCATGCGGTACTTGGCGGGATCGATTTCCGAGTGGCCATACCATCGATACGTTTTGCATTCGAGGAACGTCGGACCCTCGCCCGCGCGCGCCCGCGCGATCGCCCTTGTCGCGGCGTCGTAAACAGCCATCACATCGTTGCCATCCAAGGAAATGCCCGGGAAACCGTATGCCTTGGCGCGGTCCGACAAATCCTTCAGCGCCGTTTGCAACCGCAGCGGCACCGACTCAGCCCACAAATTATTTTGACAAACGTAAATGATCGGCAGCTTATGAACGCCCGCGAAATTCAACGCTTCGTGAAAGCCTCCGAGGCTCGTGGCGCCGTCGCCAAAAAACGAAACCACCACCGTGTCGCGCCCGAGTTTTTTCAGCCCAAACGCCACGCCCGTTCCCACCGCGAGTTGCCCCGCGATGCTGCTGGCCGGAGTGATGGTGTGAATCGGCGGATAACCCATGTGCGCCGGGGTCGATTTGCCACGGTCCGGGCTGGTTGCCTTTCCGAAAAGTTGCGCAAAGCAAAGATTCAGAGGCGCGCCCTTGATGATGTTCGCCGTCCAATCGCGATGCGATGGAGCGATCCAGTCATCCTCGCGCAAACTGTACGCTGCGCCGACTTCCGTGGCTTCCTGGCCGACGCCCGAATAGAAATTGCCCGCGTATTTTCCCTGGCGGAACAGAATGCGCGCCTTTTCGTCGCACATCCGGCACTTCACCAGCATCTTGTAAAGCCCGAGCATCAGCTCGCGGCCATTTCCGTTCTTCCGCCCATTGTCACTTTTTTCGGTTTCGAGTTCGGCCACAGCCCGGCCACTTTTCGATGCCATTTCTTCTCCCGTCAGCTATTTTTCCGTAGATTGGAAATTATCCACGTACTATAACACGATTTTTCGCGGTAAATTGCGCCTCTAATTAAGTCTGACGCAAAATCTTTCCCTTGCGTTTCCTCGATAAAAACCGCGCGGGCCGATTTTCTTGACTCACTTGGCGCGTGCGCGTCCCGCGATTTCAATTCCCGCATCCTCTGAAACGCCCAGCGCGGCCGCGGCCCAATCAAGATTCTCGCGATGCTTGGCCATCCCGGCCAGCCAGCGATCGCGCAGCAAACTCGCCAGCGGCATTGGCATCGGAGATGAGCCCGCCGTTTGCAAAACCAAACTGATATCTTTCAACCCGAGCGCGAGACGAAACCCGGCCGGCTCGTAATTGTTTTCTGCGATCCGCTTGCCATACCCCTGATACACGGGGCAGGGAAATAGAGTCTGCGTCAGCATGTCCGCCGCAAGTTTGCGGTCAATTCCATTTTTCTCGGCCAGCGTGAATGCTTCGGCCATCGCCTCGATCGCCGCGGCCAGCAGAAAATTCCCGCACAATTTTACAACGTTTGCGGCGCCCGGTTCTTCGCCGAAATCGAAAGTCGCGCGGCTGACGGCCGCGAGAATCGGCGCAGCGCGTTTTTTCGCGTCAGCTGGCCCGGAAACGCAAATCGCAAGTTGCCGTGAAGCAGCAGCTTCTGGGCGACCGAAAACCGGCGCCGCCACGTACGCGACTTTGCTCTTCGCATGTTGCTCGGCCAGCCGGCGCGCAATTGCCGGAGAGATCGTGCTCATTGAAATGTGAATTCCTCCTGCGCCCAACCGCGTGATAAACGAATCGCCGCCTGCGGAGATTTCCTCGATCGCCTGATCGTCAGCGAGCATGGTCACGACAATGCCGCCCGGCGTCGCCACTTCCGCCGCGGAAGAAACAGATTGCGCGCCTGCCGCGACCAGTCCCAAAGCTTTCGACGCCGTACGATTAAATATCTTCAGCGGGTATCCGGCACGCAGCAGATTCTCCGCAATGGGAAATCCCATATTCCCAAGCCCGATGAATCCAATTGGTTCGGTCATGATGGAAATTCCTCCGCAGTTATTTTACGAAAAGCGGGTTCCTTAGTTAGCGGAACGAAACTGAGTTTAACAGGCTAGCAGAAGTTCAGACTGCGGGGATAGCAGAGCATGCAACGTTCCGGAAAAATCGCCGGAGTACGCCGAGCGAGGCGCTTCGCGGATCGCCCGACGGTTTTATTTGGGCTTTTCCACGGGCAGATCCGTCCGGGCGCTCCAATCCTGCCATGAGCCGTCGTAAAGCCGGGCTTGGTATCCGAGCATTGTCGCCGTGAACCAAATGAGCGTGGCGCGCTGGCCGATGTAGCAGTAACCAACGATCTGGTCGCCGGGCTTGACGCTCGCCTTATCGAACAATTCGGCGATGGCCGACTTGTCTTTCAGTTGGTCATTGTCGTTCACCAACAATTCGATGGGGAGATTCTGCGCGCTGGGAATGTGACCCGTGCGGGGGAAGCCCCGGTCGTTTGCGCCCCCGTATGAATCCGGCGAACGCGCATCAATGATCGATACTCCCGGCTGATGCAAGTGCGCGGAGACCCAGGCAGCGTCCGCGAAAACCTCAGGATGAAGGTGCGGCGTCAGCTTGCCGCGCGCGGGCGCTTTCATTTCAGAAGTAACGGGATTGCCTGCTGCCTGCCAAGCCGTCATGCCGCCATCAAGAAGAGACGTGCTGTCGCCGAGGCCATAGTAGGTCAGCGTCCAGATGACGCGCGTGGACGGCGAAACCCAGTCTTTGCCGAAATAAACGACAATCCGCGAATTGGCCGAAATGCCGCGGCTTTCAAACGCGGCGGTGAGCTTCTCAACAGGCGGAAGCTCAAGCATCAAGTGGCCCGGGCCCATTTCATGCGGCTGAGACATGTCTGGCACGGAAATGTCACCTAGAGAGATGAACTGCGCGCCGGGGATATGCCCTTTGGGAAAATCGTTCCGGTCGCCCACGTGAAGAATGACGAGGTTGGCATCGTGCAGATGTTCGGCAAGCCACGCCGGATTGACGAGAAGCGGCGCACGCTCCTGGGCTGTGACGGACGCCGTCATCGCCGCCAGAGCCACAAGTATCATTGAAAAACGAATGACAATCTTCTTCATTGATCTTCTCCTGGCGAATCTGCCTGACCTTTAGGATTGACCAGCTCCGCCTTCGCACGGCCGAGAGACCACTGGCCCGGGCCCTGCGCCGCAATGATCAGCAGGCCGCCCATTATTGCCAGATTCTTTCGAAAGTGAGTCTCCTGGGCACCGGCAAGCCCGCCAGAAAACGCCCAATAATTGTGGAAGAGCACGGTTACCATGGTCAGATATAAAAACATGACGAAGGCTGCCAATCTGGCGTAGAGGCCCGTGACCAAGCAAATCGAGCCCCCAACTTCAATGACCAGCGCAATCGCCAGCAACGCGGGAACTCCGGGCAGGTGCCGTGTGTTCATGTATTGCACGTTGCCGGACCAGTCCATGATTTTTGCCAGGCCGCTGGTGGCGAAAATATAGGTGATCAGAAGCCGGCCTAGCAGAGACATCGACGCATTCTGGAGGTTCACAGTTGCCCTCTGGCCTCTTGGCTCTCAACCCATCGCTTCTTAAGGGCGGGGCGTTTAGAAGGCGGGCCCGCCCGTACAAACGTGTTTCATTGCTTCATCATTACGGTCTCATTCGCAGCGCAGCGCATCGATGGGATCAATCGAAGCAGCACGGCGCGCCGGAATGTACCCAGCCGCAAGCGCGGCACTTATGAACACAATAGCCACCACCGCGTAAGTGAGCGGATCGGTGGGCGTCACCTCGAAGAGCAGCGACTTTGCCAGTCCGGTAAGGGCAAGCGCGCCCACCAGACCGATGGCCACGCCGATAACAGCGAGCACGACGCCTTGCCGCAAAACCATGTACAGAACCCGCGAGGGTTGCGCGCCGAGCGCGATGCGAATGCCGATTTCCTTCACGCGTTGGTTCACCGTCAGCGCCATGATGCCGCCAATGCCTGCCGTTGCAATCAGCAGCGCCAGTCCGGCGAACACGCCGAGCAAAATGGCGGTGGTCCGCGGTGAAGCCACCGATTCCGAAAGCGCTTCATCGAGCGTCATGACTTGCGACACCGCCGTACTGCTATCCACTTCATGTACCGCGCGAGTGAGTGGCAAGCCCATGG
>DASRQP010000203.1:0-13723 GCA_035696585.1 Candidatus Acidiferrales bacterium
GGCTCCGCGGGCGGCTCACTCGGCGCATATTTGGTGCGCCACAACAAGCTGAAAACCGGCGAGCATCTCTCGATAACGCAAGGCGTTGAGATGGGGCGTCCCAGCGAAATCCACGTCGAGGTTGCTAATGAAAAAGGAAAGCTCGTGCCCCGCGTCAGCGGCTCGGCCGTGCGCATTTTCGAAGGCCACATAGATTTCTGATCGCCCTCGGTTCGTCACATCACATAGCCCATCGCAAAGAAAAGGCCGGCTCGCAAGGAGTCGGCCTTTTGGTCTTCGGAGAATGATCTGCTTATGGCCTAGCCGTTCGTTTCCTCTCTGATTAGCGGCCGCGGCGAGCGTTGCGCACATCGTGACGGACATCGCGTCGATCGTGGCGAATATCGCGGCGGTCGGCACGCGCATCACGTCTGTCGTGGCGGATATCGCGATTATCGGCGTTGCGATCTTTGCGGTCGCTGCGAATGTCGTGCCGCAGCGCCTGTGATCGCTTGCTGTCAACACCGTTCCTGGCATTGGACCTGGCGAGCTGCCGTTTGTCCTTGTTAATGTCGCGCTGGTCGGCATTACGATCGCGGCGATCGCTGCGAATATCGGTCCTGTCGGCCCGCACATCGCGTCTGTCCTGACGAATGTCTTTGCGGTCGTTGTGAATGTCGCCCGGTTGCGCGCTGGTGGTGGCGGCCTGCGGCGGAGTGGTCGAAGATTGGGCCCACGCACCGGCCGAAAGCAGCCCGGCGGCGGCCAATGTGAAGAGGCTTCGTCGGATCGTCGTCTCGATCTTCATGTCATTCTCCTTGGGCTAGGTAAATATCGCTGCATCTATTGAACACCGTGAAATGCGAAAAGTTGCGGAAGCCTGGTAGGAAGACCTGCATTCACTCCAGAAACGCCTATTCTTATTCTTGATTCTTGTCTTTTTGCTCGAGGGATTTCGATGCGGCGTCGAGGATTCCATTGAGAAAGCGCGCGGATTCAGCAGTGGAGAACTTCTTGGCGAGCTCAAGCGCCTCGACGATGACCACTGTTACGGGCGCTGTGCCAGAGCGAAGCTCGTAAATCGCCAGTCGCAAGATGCCGCGGTCAATCTCCGGCATGCGTTCGATGCGCCAATTCTTTGAGAGCATTTCAATGGTCGTGTCGTTCGCTTCCGCCTGCGCCACGGCGCCTTCAAAAAGCTGGTTGGCGAAACGCCGCGTCGATTCCGCCGCGGGTGCGGATTTCCAAAAGGATTCCTCAACGCGCGCGGGCGATTTGTGGTTCATGTCCCACTGGAAAAGCATCTGCAAAGCGCACTCGCGGGATTTTCGGCGAAGGGTCATCTTCCGTGGCGTGCTCCGTCACGTCGCGTGCGAGCGTTCGATTTGCGCGGCGACGATTTGCGCGGTTCGCGCGACTTCTCGATTGCATTGGAAGCCAGCTTAGGCAAGAGATTCGCCATTTCGATTGCGGCAAGTCCCGCGTCGAAGCCTTTGTTGCCGCTCTTGAGGCCCGCACGGTCGATGGCCTGTTCGAGCGTCTCGCAAGTCAGCACGCAAAATGCCATTGGCACGCCCGTATCGAGCTGCGCGATTTGCACGCCGCGCGCGGCTTCCGCGCAGACATGTTCGAAGTGGGAAGTCTCCCCGCGTATAACGCAACCGATGCAAATGATGGCGTCGCAGCGGTCGGATTTCCCTAATTTCTTCGCGGCAATGGGAATTTCGAACGACCCGGGAACTCGAACCACCTCGATTTGAGTTTCCTTCGCACCCGCGCGCTGGAGTGCATCCAATGCGCCGGCGAGAAGACGTTCCGTGATAAAGCTGTTGAAGCGGCTCACAACAATCCCGAAATGCAAGCCTGTGGCGGAAAGTGCGCCCTGCGTGGGTGAAGGGCGGAGCTTCCCGGGAATTTTTTCCGGCATGCGCTATCTTCCCTTGAACTGCGCGGGACGCTTCTCGATGAACGCGCGCGTGCCTTCGCGCATGTCTTCGGTGGCGCAGCAAAGACCAAAGAGAGTCGCTTCGAGGAAGAGGCCCTCTTCTTGAGGCACTTCCATTCCGTGTTCCACGGCCTCCATGGCGAATTTGACGGCGAGCGGTGCGTTCGCAGCGATTTTCTTTGCGATGGATTCGGCGGTGGGAATCAGTTCCGCTTGCTCGACAACGCGATTCACCAGGCCCACACGGAAAGCTTCATCGGCGGAAATCATTTCTCCCGACAGAATCAATTCGTGCGCGATCCCTTTGCCGCACAGGCGCGCGAGCCGTTGCGAACCTCCATATCCCGGAATAATGCCGAGTTTCACTTCTGGCTGGCCGAGGCGCGCGTTCTTGCTCGCGATGCGCATGGTACATGAAAGCGCCAGCTCGCAGCCGCCTCCCAATGCGAATCCGTTAATCGCCGCAATCGAAGGCTTGCCGATAGTTTCGAGCCGGTGAAATATTTCCTGGCCGAACAGCGAAAAGTCTTTTCCGTCAACGGGAGTGCGCTGGGCAAGTTCGTTGATGTCCGCGCCCGCAACAAAAGACTTTTCGCCCGCGCCCGTAAGAATCAACACACGCACCGACGAGTCTTCACGCACGTGGTTCAACGCGTCGCCCAACTCCTCGACCGTCTTGCGATTCAGGGCGTTCAATACTTTGGGACGGTTGAACGTGATATAAGCGATTTGATCTTTTATCTCGAACAGCAGATTTTCATAGGCCATCGGCTGGACTCCATCGCTCGATTTTGCGCACTATGTCAGTTGTATCGCTTTCGGTTTGGCCGGATCCGAATAATCGTAAAAGCCCCGGCCCGCTTTGCGTCCATTCCACCCAGCGAGAACCATGCGTTTCAGCAACGGCGGCGGCGCGAAACGTGCTTCCTTGAATTCGTCGAACATGATGTTCGCGATGTAATACGTCGTGTCGTTGCCCACGAAATCGAGCAGCGTCAACGGGCCCATCGGATAACCGCAGCCGAGCTTCATTGAATTGTCGATGTCTTCGATAGAGGCGACTCCCTCTTCCAGCACCCGGACCGCGTCGAGAAGATACGGCACCAGCAGCCGATTCACAATGAAGCCCGTGCGATCGGAGGTGCGCACCGGTACTTTCCCGACGCGGCCTGCGAACGCAACCGCGTCTTCGTAGACTTTTGGATCCGTGGCGATGGTGCGAATCACTTCGACCAGCTTCATCAACGGCACAGGATTAAAAAAGTGCAAGCCAATGAAGCGGTCCGGCCGCGCGGTCATAAACGCCATCTCCGTGATGGAAAGCGAGGACGTGTTGCTGGCGAAAATCGTATTCTTGGGGCAAATCTTATCGAGTGCGGCGTAAAGCTCGCGCTTGTCCGGCAACTGCTCGATAATCGCTTCGACCACCAGATCGGAATCCTTCAAATCTTCGAGTTTCGTTGTTCCGCGCAAACGGCCTCGCGCAGCGTCGCGATCCGCTGCCGAAAGCGTTCCCTTCTCGACGAATTTATTCAGGCTCTTCTCGATCGACGCCAGACCTTTATTCAACCGCTCCTCGCTGACTTCGCGAACCACAACCGTGCAGCCCGCCTGCGCCGCAATCTGCGCGATTCCCGATCCCATCAGGCCGCAGCCTACGACTCCCACTTTTTCGATAGCCATTCATTACTCCTTCTTGGAATTACAATTCTTTGTCATCCGGAAAGACTACGCCATCGATTCGACGATCATCGCGATTCCCTGCCCTCCTCCGATACACGCTGTCGCTAGACCGTAACGCTGATTGCGCCGCCGCAATTCGAGCAGCAGCGTAAGGACCAGCCGCGTCCCCGTTGCGCCCAGCGGATGGCCAAGCGCAATGGCGCCGCCGTTGACGTTCGTCTTGTCGCGATTGAGACCCAGCACTTTCTCGACAGCCAGATACTGCGGCGAAAACGCTTCATTCACTTCGATCAAATCAATTTGATCGAGCGTTAGCCCGGCGAGTTCAAGGGCTTTGCGCGTCGACGGAACAGGACCTATGCCCATCAGCTTCGGCTCGACTCCAGCAGTGGCCCACGAAATAATCCTGCCAAGCGGTTTCCATCCGCGATCCTTCGCGACCTTTGCATGCGTCAAAACGACGGCTGCGGCCCCATCGACAATTCCGCTGGCGTTCCCCGCAGTGACGATTCCATCTTTGCGAAAGGCGGGCGGCAGAGCCGAAAGAATCTCCATCGTCGTCTCGGGGCGGCGATGATCGTCCTGCGACACCATATGCGCTTTCTTGCCTTTGCCGACTTCGACAGGCACGATTTCCTCTTTCATTCTGCAGGCGCGAAACGCGGCCTCCGCCGCTTGCTGGCTGCGCAAAGCGTATTCGTCAGCCGCTTGGCGCGTTATACCGTGCTCGAGCGCGAGATTTTCCGCAGTGTCTGACATCGTGCAACCGCTGATCGGATCATAAAGGCCGGACATCAGCGAGTCTTCGAGCTTGCCTTCGCCGAGGCGGAAACCCGTGCGTGCTCCGCGAATCACGTGCGGGCACTGGGTCATGTTTTCCATTCCGCCGGCAAGAACTGTTTTCGCTTCGCCAAGAAGAATGCGTTGCACGGCCTGGCTAATCGATTCAACGCCGGAGCCGCAAAGCCGGTTCACGGTGACGGCGGGTGTTTCAATTTTGAGGCCCGTTTTCAATCCGACGTGACGCGCGCCATAAATTGCGTCCGCGCTCGTTTGCATCACGTTGCCAAATACCACATGTTCGACCTCGCCAGGATCCACATTCGAGCGCTTAACCGCTTCCTTTGCGGCGGCCACGCCCAAATCAATGGCGGTGACTCCTGCAAATTCGCCGTTGTAGCGCGTCATCGGTGTACGCGCTCCGGCGAGAATCACCACATCCGTGGGAAACATGATTCCTCCTCGATATACGGTTCTCTGTATGAATTAATTCGATTGCGGTGCGGCCAGCGTGACCACCGCATTGCCGCCGCGATGCCTGATTTCGTCTAGTCCGACTTCCGCGCGATTGATCCACTCCGTCACACGATCTTCGTTTTCGTCCGCCGCGCGCGCGCCGGCATCGGCTACCACGGCGCTCAAACTCACGGCGGCTCCCGCCCAGGAGGGCCGTACCTTCGCCGCAGCCTGCCGCAGTTTTTCCGCGAACGGTTCTCCTTTTTCGCGCGAAGTGTCCGCTAACACAAACGCCAGCGACCACGCGGTGTACTTCACGCCGAGATCTCCCTGCCGGATCAACGGTTCGAGCGCGCGCGCCACCTGGTTCATGTACGCTTCAAGAGCTGCATCGCCCTCCTGCCGCAATATTTCCGCGCCGCGATCCAGTTGCAAGATCACCAGGGTGAGCGGCGTTCCCTGCACGCGCGAGCGCTTCGATTCCGCCAACAAGCAATCAATGTAAGCGCCGCGTCCAAGCAATCCCGTTTTTTCATCCGCCACGGCGAGCGTGCGCACCAGCGAACGCAGGCGCGTGTGATTCACCGAAATCATCACCTGGTCCCCGACGGCTTGCAGAAAATAGCTTTCGTTCGGTTTCCATTGGCGCGACGAAGCATCGCCTATAAACAGCACCCCTGCCGCCGCTTGCGTATCTTTATCCGTCAGCGCGACGCCCAGGACCGTCTCCACATCCAGCTCTCGCAAATCGCGGAGCTGTTCGGAGGTGGTTGAGATGCCGCCGATTGCATCCTGGCGCGAATTCGAAAGCGCTGTAGCGATTTTCGCCAACACACCGGCGCCCGCTGGCTTCAATCCGGGAGACGCATATTCCGCGGTCATCTGCGGCGCTTCGCCAGGCGCGCCAATCACCGCAACACAGCGCCGCACGCTGAGGTACTTGCCGATTTCGCGCACGGCCGTGCCGAGCACTTCGCGCGGAGTCACTTCCCGGTACATCAAACGGGTGATCTCCGCGATCTCCGCCAAATCGCGATGGGTGTCGGCCGCCGAAGTAACAGTCGGAGTGGCCTGCACAGGCGCGGCAGGAGTCGACTTAGCGCGCGTTTGCGTTCCTTTAGGCCACCAGTTCGCGCGCTCATAGAGCATCCGCAAACGCTCGTTGCGTTCCTCGTGGCCGGGAAACTGCTCCGCAATTCGTTCCAGGCGCTCCGTCGCCTTGCCTTGCAGCGAGTACTGAAGGAAAATCTCAGCCTGAACGATCAGGTCGTCCAAGGCGCGTTGCGATTTTTCTTCCTCGGTCGCGGGAGCGCGCGCCGCATCGCCAATCCCGCCGGTTCCGAGCGAAGCCGATGATTGGGCGCTCCCGGACGCTTTCGCCGCGCGAGCATTGATGCTGCGCAAAAATGACGCGCTTGCTTTGCCTTCGAGCTTCGAAATGCGCTCGTGAATGCGATAGTCGTAAGGGTCGATTTCAACCAGGCGGTCAAGGGCCTCGCACGCCGCCGGAATTTTATTGCCGTCGATATCCAGATCAAATAACCGAACCAGCGCGTCGAAGTATTTCACTTCGCGATTCATGGCATCGTAGAGCTTCGCCGAGAATTCCGCGAGCGCGAGCGACTTCGGATTGGCGTCCACCAACTGATCGACAGACGAAGCGAAACTGTTCTCGGCTCGGGCGGCAAACATCCATTCCTTCGTTTGCTCCAACACGGCGGTGGCTTTTTCGTCGGCGCCCGATTTCACATAGCGCGCGGCCAGTTCGAATAACTTGTCGAAACTGTCGGGCTTTTGTTTGCACACGGCAAAAAGCATTTCCCGCGCCATGTCGAGTTTGCCGGTTTGCAACAACGCCTCGCCGTACAGCGCCAGGAAGGCCGTGTCAGAAGCGTCGGGCGGAGCAAAAGGCTGGAGTAGCTCCACGGCCTTGGCGGCGTCGCCTCGGTGGAGCCGCGCATCCGCAAACAACAGCGCCACGCTACGGTCTGCCGGGGTCAGCCGGTGAGCGTTTGAGAAAAGTGTAAGCGCGCGTTCGGCATCGCCCGCGGCCTGCGTCAATTGCGCCGCGCGCAGATATGCCCGGCCGCTTGTCTCGGCGTTTCCGAGTTTTTCGGCAAGCTCGGCAAGTCGTGTCTGGCGGTCCGGATTTTCAGGATCGAGCTGCGCGACTCTCTGAAGGCACTCGAACTCCGACTTCGAGTCCTTCTGATCGCGGAACTGTTGCGCTGCGTTGGAGTAAAACTCAATGGCTTCGGGAGTCTTGTTTTGCTTTTGCAGAACGAACGCATATCGGGCCAGCCGGCTCGCCGGTTGCGGATAAGTTTTCAAGTGCCGCGTGAAAATGGCCGACGCGCGCGCCGTATCCCCCGATTCCACCAGCTTGTCAAATTGCATCCCGAAAAAACGGCCGGCCTGAACCAAATCCCCCGTGCGCGCATACAGATCTGCGAGCATCTGAACCGCTTCCGGCTGTCCCGACGAAATCTCGATGACCGACTGGTACTCAGCAATGGCGTCCTGGAGTTTATTTTTCTCCAAGTGTTTGCGAGCCCGGTCGAGATGCTTGGTGATGTCCTGACTCATGCTTTTGGTGGCGTCTTCAGGGACACAATGGGCTTCCGGGTGAACAATACTTTCTCCGGCGGAAACTCCTGAAACTGGAAAATGGCCCCATGCAAGCGCTTAAACAATATACCGGACGCGCGCACGCGCTCAAAATGAGAATTTAGGTGTCGGCCCTAGGCCATGAGAGCACGCAACCGCGAGTCCCTAAAAAACAATCTTTCTTCGCACATATGGCCATCGACCATCGCAACTGCCGTTGCCGAATGCGCGCGCCGTTGCTAGGATACGCGACGCAATGATACCCATGCGCGAATTGCTCAGTTGGCTGCGCGAACGCGAGCCCGCGATGGTCCGCCTGCTCGGCAAAATGGTTCAGATCGAGTCCCCGAGCCACGACAAGGCCGCCGTCGATCGTTTCGGGTCACTGATCGCGTCGGAATGGAAACGACGCGGTGCGCGCACGCGATTGCTGCGCCAACGCAACTTTGGTGACCATGTTCACGCCGAGTTCTGGCTTGGACGCGGCCGCCCCGAAGGACAGTTCCTCGTCCTCGGCCATCTCGATACCGTTTATCCGGTCGGAACGCTCGCCCAAACGCCCTTCCGCGTGGCGCGAGGCCGCGCGTGGGGTCCCGGGACATTCGATATGAAAGGCGGACACGCGATTGCCCTTTTCGCTGTCGACGCGCTGCGTGCATTGCGCCTCCCGATGCGCAAAAGAATCATCTTCCTCTGGACGTCCGATGAAGAGATTGGCAGCACGGTTTCGCGTCGCGCGATTGAGGCGGCTGCAAAGCAGAGCGATGCGGTTTTCGTTCTCGAGCCGGCTTTCGGTGGCGACGGCCGGCTGAAAACCGAACGCAAAGGGGTCGGCGAAGTCGAACTGATCGTTACCGGCCGCAGCGCGCATGCAGGAATTGATCCGGAAAGAGGCGTCAACGCGGTTCACGAGCTGGCGCTGCAAATCACGCGACTTCTCAAGTTGAACGACCCGAGACGCGGAATCACCGTGCAGGCGAACGTCATCGCCGGCGGAACGGCAACTAATGTTGTCGCCGAACACGCGCGTGCGCTGATCGATGTGCGTCTCGCGCGCGCCGCTGATGCCCGAATTCTCAACCGCAAGCTTCAGGCACTGCGGCCGATACTGCCTGGAGCACGCATTGAAGTGCGCGCCGGCATTAATCGTCCGCCGATGGAGCGCACGCCCAAGTCGCGCGCCCTGTTTCTTCACGCACAGGAACTCGGCCGTCAAATGGGCATTCGGCTGGAGCAAGCCTCCACGGGCGGCGGCTCGGACGGAAACTTCACCGCAGCTCTCGGAATTCCCACCCTCGACGGCTTGGGCGCCGTGGGCGATGGCGCTCACAGCCCCCGGGAACACGTCGTCATTCGCTCTCTGCCCGAGCGCGCCGCTATCCTCGCAGGACTGCTCGCCACGCCATAGGCTTCTCACATCCTGCTCCCTGTCCCTGCGTACAAGTATCGCGCTCTAGTACTCGATGTCGCGCTTCCGTCAACCCCTGCTCGATAACTTGGTTGACCCGTCCATCCCCGGCCCGTACAATTTTTGGTAGGCAGCTGAGCGAAACAATCCGTCCGACTGAGGTCGCGCGGACAGCCGCTGAAGCAACGTTTGCGAAGGCCAGCCGTCTTACTAAACGACGGCTCGGAGGGCGAATGAAGGGCAGAAAAGGGATTTCCATCCTGGCAGCCGCGCTTTCGCTGTCGTTCTTGGCCGCTGCGGGCTGCGAAGACACCGCAAAGCACACCGTTCAGGTGCGCCAACCGGCTCCCACACCCCAGGCGCGAACCTCGACCGCAGCCAAGATCGGCGCGCTTCCCTTCCCAGAGCATTCTCCTGACCTCCAAGAGCTTGTGGTCGCCCCCCATCCGGCAGTTGACGCCTTGATTGAGCAGGTGCAAGCCACCTACGACGCAGGCCAGCAGGCATATCAAGCCGGCCAGCTCGACGTGGCGCGCAAGGATTTCAACACAGCCCTCGACCACCTGATGAAGAGCGGACTCGAAGCCACCGGCGATCAACGTTTGCAGGATCTCTTCAACCGCATCGTCGACACCATGCAGAATTATGAGATGGAGGCGGAACAGAAAGACGAAGCGGTCGCCGACGACGGTCAAGATGACATGGACAATGCCGATACGACGGACGACACGCAAACAGTCGCGCAGCCTGAATCCACTGCTCCCATCGAAGAAATTGCCAACATGGAAAGCCTCCCGGCCACGGACCCGCGTCTTGCGGCGATGGCCGAAAAGGAGCTGATCAGCGTGAGGCACGACCTGCCGTTGACGGTCAATGCGTCCGTGCTTCAGTATTTGAGCTTTTTTGAGTCGCCGCGCGGCCGTGCAATCGCTGAACTCGGCCTGCAGCGCGCCGGGCGCTATCGCGCCATGATTGAATCCACGTTGAAAAAGGAAGGCGTGCCACAGGACTTGATTTATCTTGCCCAGGCCGAATCGGCGTTCAAGCCGCGAGTTGTTTCGAGTATGGGTGCCCGCGGGATCTGGCAGTTCATGCCTTACACCGGAGAAGAGTACGGGCTTAGCCGCGATTACTGGGTCGATAAACGTGACGATCCCGTCGCCGCCACGCGCGCCGCTGCCGAGCACTTTCGCGATCTTTACCAAATGTTTGGCGACTGGTATTTGGTCATGGCTGCGTATAATTCAGGCCCGCTCAATGTGGCCCGCGCGGTCGAGCGCACCGGCTACGCAGATTTCTGGGAATTGCAGCGCCGCAACGCGTTGCCCGAACAAACGAAGAATTACGTGCCCATCATTTTGGCGCTCACCATGGTCGCCAAAGATCCATTGCTCTACGGCATCCACGTCGACCCGGATCCGCCGCTAAAGTTCGACACAGTCACGTTGAACCATTCAATCAGTCTGCGCCTTGTCGCGGACGCCACGAACGCGACCCTTGACGACCTTCAGGCGCTGAATCCGCAACTCGTGCGCGGCATCACACCGAATCAGCAGGGGTTCAACCTGCATGTTCCTGAGGGGACGGGCGTGGAACTGCAAAAGGAAATCGCGACCATTCCTGCGGACAAGCTCACGATCTGGCGCATTGCCAAGCTGCAGTCCGGACAAACGCTGGGCGAAATTGCCCGGCAGTACCATGTAACCGTCGCGTCGCTCGAAAACGTGAATGTCATCGACGCGAACGATCCACCGGCGGTTGGTACGGAATTAATAGTTCCCACGGCGCCGCCACGCGCGCGCCTGGTCCATTATCGCGTTCGTCGAGGAGACACACTCGAAGGTATTGCTTCGCGCTTCGACGTCAGCGTCAGCGAACTTCAACGCTGGAACCATCTCCGCACGGAACGCACGCCGCGCGGCCGCTTGCTGCGCATTTACGAGAACACATATCCCGGCGCGACTCCGGTTTCCGCCACGGTCTCGCGTCACACGCCTCCAAACCGCGCAGTGGCAGCAACGGTGCAGAAAACATCGCAGAAAACGTCTGGCAATCGGCCCGTTGAGCATCGCGTGCTTCCTGGCGAGACGTTGTGGTCCATTGCACACACGTACGGCACAACCGTGGCGGCTTTGAAGCAAGAGAACCACTTTTTGGCCAGCCGCGAACTCAGGGCAGGCGACCGCCTAACCGTAGGCCAACCGCAATAAGTCACTGTGTTTCAGTATGTTACGATAGTCCTCAATCTTAGGTGAGACCGGCTCCGACCACGAGCCAGCTCCATCAACCTCGAACCCCTGACTTTTGCGCCTTGACAAACTTCCGGCTCTGCGATTAAAACAAGGCCAGTGGGAAAGACAGCCGCCGAGCTCTTTACCCCGCGGAGGAAACATGTTCGACGCCAAGTTTCATGAAGAGGAAGAAGACAACGAGCTCCCCGGCTTTGAAGAAGAGGAAGAAGAGCAGGGCGAGATCGGTGGTGAGGAGCACGAGGAAACCGCCGAAGAAGTAGTCGAGATCGAAGTGGAAGCCGACGACGAAGAAGAGGAACGCCCCGCCGCTGCCGCTCGCACCACGCCCAGCCGCACTCCGGCGAAGCCGGCGCCCAAGAAAAAAGCGAAGCCAAAGGCTAAAAAGTCTTCCAAGGCCAGGAAAGCGAAGAAGCCTGCGAAGAAGAAAAAGTCCGCGCCGAAAAAGAAGGCCAAGGCGCGCCCGAAGAAAAAATCCCGCCGCCGATAGGCGCGACGTATAGCCTTTCGCTCTGGTAACGGCGATTTGTTTTTCGGATCGCTGTTACCAGGAATTTCCCAAACGCTCCATCAGATCCGCGCTCGTCACTGCCTTTCGCTTTTCGATTTTCGTCTTTCGAATCTTTACTGCTTTCCGTTTTTCGAGTTTCGTTTTTCGAGTTTCGTCTTTCGATCTTTACTGCTGCTCGTCACTGTACTTTCACCGCCGCATCCTGCGCGGTAGCGGCTCGGTTCTCGCGAGTCGCGCGCATCACTCCCGTCTGGTCCGTGTAAAAACTCCGGTAGCCATAGTTCCTCGGCACGGCAACAAGGGAATAGGCATGGGCGTTGCCGTCCGCATCGATTTGCCCCGGCGTATACCGCAGCGCATAGCCACCGGACATAGCTTGCTGCGCCGCTTGCACCGCAGGCTCGCCCAGCGTTTCCAGCGTTGAGGGAAACGAACCAGCGCCGTTCTGATAAGTTGCCAGCTCTTTTTGTACAGCGCGCAACGAGGCGATCGCCGACTTTTCCGCAGCGGGGCGCGGATTCTCGAATCGCAGCGGCAACGCGAACCAGATAATTCCCCAGATGCCGAGCACCACGATTGCAATCGCGACGGAAAGCTTCACTGCGCTGCGTTTTTTCGCGGGCTTCGCCACTTCGCCGGGCAGAGGCTCGCTCTGGTTCGCCCCGCAGTAAGGGCAAACGACGCTCGCGGAATTAATGGGCTGCTCGCAATTTTGGCAGACGTACATCGCTAATTATTCACCGCGAAAGATTCTCTCACGTTCGCGCCGCCGATGCGCGGAGCCTGGCAGCGTGACGCTCGACAGGCGGTTCTAAAGTCCCAGAAGCTCACGGTCGAGCCTGTCTGTGATCGCGGCCGTTAGTGCGTTCCTCTGGCCCATGTCTCGGGCATCTGTCAGCTTGACGCGCAAATACCGACAAGAATATCGGTCAGCCGAGTCCGGGCCTTCATTGGCCGGTCGGAAGCACAAGACATACTCTGTTTCGCCTCTGTCGAGGAACATCTCAGCGAGGAAACACTTATAGTGAGCCCTCGAGTATTCATCTAGAAGTTGGAAGAGCTGTGATTCTTCGGGGTTCATGCTGACAATTTTACGGCTGCTCCGCGTGGCCCACGATGACTAGTCCCAACGTGGTCGGCGAAGTTCCCACGGCGGCCTTCATGTAGAGCACCCAGAAATCGCTGCTCGTGTCATGCGCGATGCCGGGAAGCGAAGTGGGCGCGCCATTCGCGGGCACGAGGCTCCACACGGAAGGATGCCCCGCCCCCGAAGCTTTGCGGCTGAGAACGTAAAGGTCATTATCCGCAAGATTCGCAGCGTTTATGTCTGTTGCCGCGGGAGTCAGCAGCAGGAAATCGCGATAGTCGGAAACGCCTTGATGATTCCCGTCGACCGGCTGGAGCGCGTAGCGCAAAACATACGTCCCCGGCTGCACCGCTTGACTGCGAAAATCCTTCACCGCCGCGTCAAAATGAATTGCGCCCACAATCGCGCCGTCAACGAGCTGTCCATACGTGACGCCGAGCCCCGTCGCCGGTTGCGCTGCTGCAGGAATGCTCGCGCGCAACCAAATCTCACACAAAGGGCCGCTCGGCCCCGTCACGGAAATTGACGCAGGACTCAGCAGCGCGCGCACCGCCGCGGAAATTTCCGGCGGCACAGGCACAGTGCCCGCCGCAGCTTTATAATCCTGCGCTGCGGCTGCGCTCGAAAAGCACAGCAGCACAACCACTGCGAGTCCCGCAAAATATTGTGACCGACGAATCATTTCGTTTCTCCCGTATGAAAAATCAGCACTCATCTGTATGGGATGATTATCGCGTTCGCGCGGGCTTCGCGCAAAAGAAAAAACCCGCCAGGAACGGCGGGTCTTTTCCTTCGGAGATGAATCTGGAATTTATTCGGCGAATTTGCCTACAAACGAGCTGCGGCGATTGGAATCATCCCAGGTGACGCCGAGCGAATTTCCCTGATAGCTGCTGTCGACCGCCACGACTGGCATGGAATGCTGCAAATGCCCGACGAGCGGCGGATAGTACGTTTCTTCGTTGTGGCAAATCATGTCGCCCATATTGATGGCGCGCGTCGAGAGCTTTACGACGTT
>DASRQP010000204.1:0-2538 GCA_035696585.1 Candidatus Acidiferrales bacterium
GGAAATGGCGTTCTCGGCGATCGCAGCGTAATCGGTATCCGGGTCGATTCCTTCCAGCAATTTTTGCTCATGTAGCCAGTAATATGTGCGGCCGCGCGGATCTTCGCGACGTTCCAGAACGTTGCGCGTGATTTTCGGCGATTGACGCGTGAAGCGCACGCTGCCTTTCCATGTATGCGGAATATTGACGTTGAGCAAAACACCCGGAGGCAGACCTTCCTTCAAGATGAGCGGCGCCAGGCGCTCGATAAACTTTACCGCCGGCTGGTAATCGAAGGTCTTTCCCCGGTACACGATAGAAACGGCAATCGCAGGAACGTGATTGATCGCCGCTTCCATCGCCGCGCCCACCGTGCCCGAATAGTAGACATTTTCTCCGAGGTTGCCGCCTGGATTGATGCCGGAGACGACGAGATCGGGGCGCTGGCGCAAGAGAGAATGAAACGCGAGGATCATAGCGTCCGCGGGCGTTCCGTCGACAGCCCATTCGCGCTCGGCAATTTGCTCGCAGAAAATCGGTTTGCGAAGCGTGAGCGATTGCGCGGCGGCGCTGCGTTCGCTCGAGGGAGCGACAACGGTAACGCTGCCGATATTTGCAAGTCCCAGCGCGAGCGCGCGCAGGCCCGGCGCGAAAATACCGTCATCGTTCGTGACTAAAATGTTCGGCATGAAGAGCGAGCCAACAAATTATAAATCAATTATCGAGCGGCCAGAGGGATTTGCCGACAAGGTGTGCGCTGACCGAAAAAAAATGGTCGGGACGACTGGATTCGAACCAGCGACCTCACGCACCCCAAGCGTGCGCGCTACCAGGCTGCGCCACGTCCCGACCGGTTGCAGAAGCTTCCTGCCGGCGAACACGGAAACATATCCCGCGTCCGACTGGAAGCAAAAATAGCGTATCACCGCGGTTCGAGGAGGGTCAAGGCGGCGAGCAATTCTTCGCGAAGGTCGAGCAGGTGTTTGCGTTGCGCGCGGGAGAGTTCATGGTCGCGCTCGCGAGGAGGGGGCGTTGGAGCCACGGGCTCAACGCCTGGGTCGGCGATTCCACTCTGCTCGGCCAGATGGCGACGCGCTCCGGCGATTGTGAAACCTTCGTCGTAGAGCAGGCGCTTGATTTCGAAGACGGTTTCGATGTCTTCGCGGCGGTACATGCGGTGCCCGCTTGAGCTCTTCACAGGTTGCAGCGTGGGGAATTCGGTCTCCCAGTAGCGCAGAACGAACGCCTTTGTCGCGGTCAACCGGCTGACTTCGCCGATGCGGAAAAGGCTTTTGTCCGGGATGGCCGTCGTTGGCGCTGCGGATGACATAGCTGTTTCGTTCCTCGTTTTGCCAGCTTCTAAAGATTATGGTAGGCCGATTTCGCGGGGTGTCAACCCCTGGCCGCGAGCGATCTGCTTTGCGAGATGGTCACGATTGTGGTTCAAGATCCACGGTACGCAGAAAACGAGGCGGCTTGCGGAAGTGAGTCGCCTGCTCGAACCCGTAGGCGATTTTGATTAATGTCGGCTCGCTCCACGCGCGGCCGAAAAACGAGATGCCCACGGGCATGCCGAAGATGAATCCCGCAGGGACATTAATATTAGGATAACCCGCCACGGCGGCGAGAGACGAACTGCCGCCTGTATCGTGGTCACCGTTGACGAGATCGGTGAGCCATGAAGGGCCCGCCGTCGGCGCGATTAACGCATCGAGCTCATGCTCGTCCATCACCGCGTCGATTCCTTGCTGCCGCGCGAGACGGTGGTTTTTCGCGAGAGCATCGAGATAGGCTTTATCCGTCAGCGGGCCTCTCGCCTCGCACTGCACCATGATGTCCTGGCCGAAATAGAGGAGCTCTTTGTCATGATTACGATCGTTGAACTCGATGATCTCTTTCAGCGAGTGCACGGGAGCGTTTGAAAACTGCGCGAGATATTTGTTCAGGTCGGCCTTGAACTCGTACTGCAACACGATATTTTCCGAGTCATCGAATTTGCCAAGCGAGTCGATAGCGACAGGGTCAACCAGAACGGCGCCTTCACTCTTCATGGCATCCAGCGCGGCTTTCATTACAGGGGCAAGCTTCTCGCTGAAGTCGAATAATTTTCTGACGACTCCGACCCGCGCGCCGCGCAATCCGCCGCTGTCGAGGAACTCGGTGTAGTCCGACGATGCTTTCCTAGACGGCGCTTGGGTGGCGGCATCGTCGGAGTCAACTCCTGCCAGCGCGCTCAAAAGCGCGGCCGCGTCGGCGACGGTGCGGCAAATCGGGCCGGCGGTGTCCTGACTGTGCGAAATAGGAATAATTCCGGCGCGGCTAACGAGTCCGACCGTTGGCTTGATGCCGACCACACCGTTCGCCGAAGACGGACACACAATCGAGCCATCGGTCTCCGTGCCCACCGTAATCGCGGCGAGATTCGCGGAAGCGGCGGCTCCGGAGCCGGAACTCGAGCCGCAGGGATTGCGGTCGGTGGCGTAAGGATTGCTCGTTTGGCCGCCGCGACCGCTCCATCCGCTGGACGAATGGCCCGAACGGAAATTGGCCCACTCGCT
>DASRQP010000205.1:0-11290 GCA_035696585.1 Candidatus Acidiferrales bacterium
ATCAGCCAGTGACGAGTCAGCGGAATGCCTCCGACGCTCTTCGGGTCGAGTTCCATGGTCTTTTCCCATTTTGCAAAATCGATGGTTCCGGGAAAGGGCGTGAGCATTACGAATTGCGCAAAGGTGACACCGGCGCGCTGCGCCACGTCGACCGTGGCGTCAAACGTGTTTGCCCGGTCGCTCGGCAGACCAAAGATGAATGAGCCCAGTACATGTACGCCGTGTTTGCGAAACGTCTGCAAACGCTCGACCAGATTTTCTCCCGCACAATTGAAATCCTTGTAGACGTCCTTCAGGCCTTCGGGCGTGACAGATTCGACGCCCACCAATGCGCCCTTGATGTGCGCTTCGCGCATGGCATCGAGATAGGCGGGATCTTCGGCAGCTTCCATTGTGATTTGCGTAAAAAACACGGTGTCCTTGGGAAGAAGCGCGAGGCGCGCCATTAGGTCGAAGCGCTCGGCGCGGAGGGACTCGAGTTCAGCGATGCGTTGCGCGTTCCCCTGGCGTTTGGCCAGCGCAATATCGGTGAGGGTGACGGGATAAAAATTATCGTCCGCGAGCGCGATGAATCGAAATCCCTGGCGCCGCAACTGAACAATCTCTTCGATGACCGCTTCGGAGGCACGCTGGCGCGGGCGCTGACCATCCGTTCGCCAGACGGAGCAAAATGAGCAATGCTTGGGGCATCCACGAACAGTTTGGACGGAGGCCCACATATATTGTCCACGCGGAATCAAATCCCAGCGCGCCTTCAGAAAACTTGAGGCCTCGACGCGGCCGCCCAGATAAATGGATTGCGGAGCGCCCTTGGCGCAGTCCGCTAGCGCGCTCGCCCAGACAACGTCGCCATCGCCTTTGACCACGGCGTGCGCGCCGCCAAGACGCTCCGCCTCTTCGGAATAAAGAGTGGCGTGGATTCCGCCGAAGACCACATAGGCGCCGCGTTCGCGCGCCATTTTGCCAATTTCGTACCCGCGAAGGGCGTTCCCTGTGTGGATTCCAATGCCGACAACATCACCGCGCTGTATGCGCTCCGGATCCACGGGGTTCAATGTTTCATCGACAATGATTGGATCGCCGAAGGAAGCGGGTGTGGCCGCGGCGAGGACATACAACCACCGCGGCGTGATTACGGCGGTGCCAAAAGAAACATGGCTCGGATTTATAAGGTGAACCCTCATGCGGACTGCATCGAGTCCGGGGAATGCCCGGATGCGGGCGTTCCCACCAAGTGAGTAGAACAAAACAACGCGAAAAAAACTGTGCTGAATTGCTCAGAACAGAGACAAGCGTTCATCTTAGTGCTTTTAGAAGCAATTTGAACAAATAATTTTCTCAAGGGGTGCTTACCGTCGTGCGAGCCGCGCAGCGCGAGGCTGCAAATCAGAAACTTCATCAGCAGGAACAGGATGGCAGTGCGAGTGCAGGTTAGGGGGATATCGAGGCGATTCGGTCCCATTTCGGGAAGCCGCATACCCTAAATCCGAGTCAGGTGAGTAGGTGCTTCAGGCCAAGAACGCGACTGCGCAAGCCTGGTCTTGACCGTGATCGCGGAACAGGTGCGCATTTAGCGGGGTATTGGCGGCAATAAAATTCGGTTTGTTATTTTCGGCGCGGGAATGTCTCTTTCCCGGATCAAGACGGGAGGCCTGTCGGCGGAGTTCCAAAATGGGAAGGGCGGCAATTTACACAGCGAGGGCGTGATGGCCATCATGCGAAAGCGAGAGGGAATCACGGCTGGCGATTCTTCGATTGTCTGTTAGAAGAGTTGTACAGTACATGTAGTGATAATACTTTCATCTTGACATAACATTATACAAATCACAAAATGCGACAGAATTTGCGGAGGTTAGTAATGCCAGCGCGTACCTTGCATGGCGCTTGGACGACAAGTCCGGCGCCGTACCGCAAAAGCCTTTTCTATTTCGGAGCGCTAATCGTCCTAATCGCTTTCGGTTGCGTGTCCGCCCACCCCCAGAGTCGGACGCCGATTCGATCGTCCTCGTCTGACCTAGGGCGGGAGAACATGAGCAGAGTTGCGGCTTCTGCCGCTCAGATTGAGGCGCTCCTTCATGCCAATCCGGGACTCATGGTGGAGTTGAAGGGTTGGGTGGCGAAGGACGCCACCGACCACGGACAGCTGATTAGCGATTCTGACTTAACGGATCAGGCGATTTTCGACCGGCTGGAACTAGATACTCAGTTCCGCTCAATCGCGACACGCTTGCTGCAGAAGTACGGCTATCTGCTTCCCAAGCTCAATCCCGACTCGCCACAGGCAAAAGAGCAGGAGCTCCTGGTTCAGGAGCGGACGAAATGGCTGGCGCAGGATCAGGAAGAGGAGCTGGCTCAGGAGCGCAAGCAGCAAAACAATGGCATGGAGCAGGCGCAAAACTGTGACTCTACGGCGGATTCGAATTGCAGTGTCGGGCGCGGGACATATCCCGCAAATGAGCAAGAACAAAGGCCGGGGCTGCAGGGCCCTTCCCAGAGAGTTGAACCGTCAAACGGTCGTGCGACGCCGCGTTTGCAACCGCGCAGAGAGCCCAACCTTGAAGAAGCAGGATTAATGCAAACGGGCGGGGTGATTCCGCTCGGGAGTTCCCAGCTCCAATCGGGAAATCCTGCAGCTGCGTTGCAATCCGGTTCGCCGGATTCTTATCAAGGCGAACATGACCCGTTGAACCGGCAATTGCCGCCGGTGTCTTCGGCACAGACATCCGGCGGCAATGGAAATTTCCTGCCAGATCTGAACAGCCCAGATCTGGGCATCGATCAGCAGAGTGTTTCGCCTATGAACCAAGGCTCGTATGCGCGAACAACCGAGTATCCGGAACAGCCGGGAATGCAGCCGTCACCTGACCGAGGGGCGTTCTATGGTTCAGCGGGAAACAACGGCCCGGGCCGGAGAGCGTCTGCGATAAGCCCAAGCCAGCGAATGATCCGCCAGCGGAATCCTTATGAGGATATTCCTTCGCTGTATGACATGTACCTGCAGGCGGTGCCACAAGCGCCCACGCCAGAACGTTTTGGCATGGAAGTATTCGAGAACGGCACGCGCGACCTTCAAATGATTCCCATGGATCTGCCGGTTGGCCCGGACTATGTGGTGGGTCCCGGTGACGCTTTGTCGATCGATTTGTGGGGTGGAGTGTCTCAGCGCCTCCTGCGCACAGTTGATAACCAGGGGCGACTGAGCCTCCCAGAAGTGGGACCTGTGCTCGTGGCTGGAAAATCGATGGCGGACGTCCAGCAAGCCGTGCAACGGACGCTGCGCTCTCAGTTTCGCGATGTCTCAGCCGATGTTTCGCTTTCCCGGCTGCGCAACATTCGCGTCTACGTGGTGGGAGACGTCGCGCATCCTGGCGCCTACGACATCAGCTCGCTGTCAACTCCACTCAACGCCATATTCGCCGCGGGAGGACCCACCGAACGCGGGTCGCTTCGCAACCTCGAACACTATCGTGGCAAGCAGTTGGTTCAGGACGTTGATGTCTACGACCTGCTCCTGCACGGGGTCAGAACGGATATCGAACGCCTGGAGAATGGCGACAGTGTCTTAGTCCCGCCAATCGGCGGTCAGGTAACGGTCGAGGGAATGGTTCGTCGGCCGTCAATTTATGAGTTGAAAGGGGAGAAGTCTCTTGCCGACGTGCTGGAGTTGGCGGGTGGACTCCTTCCCACTGCGACGCTACGCCACATCGAAGTGCAGCGGATCGTGGCGCACGACAAACAAACGATGCTGAGTGTCGATGTTCCAGAAAATGTCACGCAAAACGACAACTCTGCCGCCGTCGCGAAGCAACTCAATTCTTTCCAGGTCCAGGACGGAGACAAGATTCGAATCTTCCCGATCGCTCCCTACAGCCAGGATGCGGTTTATCTGGAAGGCCACGCGCTACGTCCCGGCCGCTATTCCTATCATGCAGGGATGCGCGTCAGTGATTTGATTTCTTCGTACAAGGATTTGCTGCCAGAGCCAGCCACGCAATACGCGGAGATCATCCGATTAAGCTCCCCAGATTACCGGCCTGTAGTTGAAAGCTTCAATCTTGCCGAGGCGCTTAGCCATCCTGCGAGCGCGCCGCTCCTTGATCCGTTGGACACTGTGCAGATTTTCGGGCGCTACGATTTCGAGAATCCGCCGACCGTTTCGGTCTGGGGAGATGTCCGTGATCCAGGCACTTACCGCTCCTCCGGCGAAATTCATTTAAGCGACGCCATACATATGGCCGGCGGTCTGGGACCGGATGCGGAACGGGAGGATGCTCAGGTGTTCCGCTATCTGCCCGACGGCGAAATGAAGATATTCAGCGTGAAGCTCAACAGCGCCCTCGATGGCAATCCTATGGACAATATCGTGTTGGATTCCCGTGACCGCGTTCTCGTTCACAGCAATCCGGCCGAAGTGGATCCCGCGACTGTCTATATCAAGGGAGAAGTAGCCCGCCCGGGGCGGTATCCGTTGACGACAAACATGTCCGTCGCGGACCTAATCCGTTCCGCGGGTGGCCTGCAGCAGAGCGCTGACGCCAAGAGCGCGGATCTGACGCGCTATCAATGGACGAAACAAGGGCAAATCACGGGTCAACATCAAGAAATTGAACTGGCCGCAGCGATGTCTGGGGCGGGGAAAACAGACGATATCTTGCATAACGGCGACGTCCTGACGGTGAGGCAACTGGCGGGATGGAATGATCTGGGAGCCTCAATCCAAGTTCGCGGCGAAGTGAAGCATGCAGGCAGCTACGGCATTCAGCCGGGCGAAAAACTCAGCTCGGTTCTCAAGCGAGCAGGCGGCTTCGCGACGGACGCATATCCCTACGGCGCTGTGTTGATTCGCCCCGAAGTGCGCGACTTGGAGGACCGGTCGCATTCCGAGCTCGTGGAGCGTGTACGCGAACAGCAAGTGGGTCTGAAGCTTGCGTCCACCACAGCCACGGACCCGGATGTGAAACTCTCCGATGAAGCCGCGTATCAGCAATGGCAGAACACGCTCGACAGTCTGATTAACAATCCACCGATCGGACGCGTAACGATTCAAGTTTCCGCGAACATTCGCAGCTGGGAAAACACTTCGCGCGACGTTTCGCTGCGGGCCGGCGACGTACTGGTGGTTCCGAAGCGGCCCAGCTACGTGGTCGTCGAGGGGCAAGTGTACAACCCAACCGCAATCGCCTATCGCGCTGGGCGAAGCGCGAAGTGGTATCTGAGCCAAGCCGGCGGTGCGACCAATCTTGCCAACAAGAGAGCGATTTTCGTCATTCGCGCCGATGGCACTGTCATCGGAGCCAAGGGCGCTTCATTGTGGGTAGGAGGCGGACTGAGCGAAACTCTCGCTCCCGGCGACGTGGTGGTGGTTCCAGAACGCGCGCTCGGCGGCCCGTCGAATTGGAAAGCGCTTCTCCAGGCTGTGCAAGTCGGCACATCAATCACAACGAGCGCGCTTCTCGCGGCCAAGTACTGAGGACAAGTGTTAGCGAACGGGCCTCTGAAAATGATTTACACAACAGCACTGTTGCTGGCGAGCACGGGGATAGCAGCGCGGGGCCAATCGGTTCCGCCTCCGGTTTCGAGCACCGCCCCGATGCCAAATGCAAAAAAAAAGCCAGAGAACCGGAAAGGCGACACTCGGCGCTCCTTTAGTCTCAACGAGCCAATTTCGACCGCCCCAGGCGATGCCTATGACAATTCCATTGGGAAGCCGCTGTTGAAACACCTGCTGCTGGACCAGAAAGCGATATGGACCAGTCCGAGTCGTCTGCGCTCTGCGGACGCGGATTGGCTTTTGCCGCTCGGCGCGCTGACCGGGGGCTTGCTTGCAACGGACACGACGGCCAGCAAGAACCTGACAAATTCTCCGGCTTTTATTCAGCACAGCCGCGACTTCTCGAATTACGGCGTTGCTTCATTTGTGGGCGTCGGCGGCGGCATGTATTTGTGGGGAAAAATCAGCCACAACGACCACGCTCGCGAGACAGGATTCCTGGCGGGCGAAGCGGCGATCGATAGCCTGGCAGCGGCCGAGACGCTGAAGTATGCGACTGGCCGCGAACGGCCGTTGCAGGACAACTATCAAGGCAGGTTTTGGTCCGGAGGCGATTCATTTCCGTCCGAACATGCGGCGGCTGCCTGGTCGATTGCCAGCGTGATTGCGCACGAATATCCGGGCCCATTTACAAAGTTTCTGGCGTATGGAGCTGCGGCGGCGGTGACAGCGTCGCGCGCCACGGGAAAGGAGCATTTTCCAACCGACTTGCTGATTGGCAGCGCCATTGGCTGGTTCGTCGGGCAACATGTTTATCGCGCTCATCACAATCCAGATCTTCCCGGTGGGGAATGGGACACGTATCCGGAATATCGCGACAAGGAATCGAATGACCGCCCAGGCAGCGTTGGATCGCCGTACGTTCCACTCGATAGCTGGGTCTATCCTGCGCTGGAACGTTTGGAGGCCCTCGGATACATCGACACGGAGTTTCTTGGCATGCGTCCCTGGACGCGAATCGAATGCGCGCAATTGACGCGGGAGGCCGAGGACAAAGTTGCCGCCGATGGCGGCGCTTCACCGCAAACCGACGTTGCCTACCGGGAGCTTGCCGAAGAATTTCAGAGCGACCTCAGTGCTTTGGGCGGAGGAAACAACCGCTCAGTGCGTCTCGAGTCCATTTACACACGCGCGACAGGCATTTCCGGAGAGCCGCTGAACGATAGCTACCACTTCGGACAAACCATCATTAATGACTACGGGCGACCGTTCGGCGAGGGCTTTAATAACGTCACCGGCATTTCCGGATGGGCTTCGGCGGGCCGCTACACGATTTACGTTCGCGGCGAATATCAGACCGCGCCGTCGTCGGCGTCCTATTCGTTGCAGGTGCGCAATGCCATCGCCGTCATGGATGCCAACCCAGTGCAACCGGCCACTCCTGTCGCGTCAGTGAATCAGTTTCGGTTGTTGGATACCTACGTCGCGGCGAATGTCGCGAATTGGGAATTGGCGTTTGGCAAGCAGAGTCTGTGGTGGGGACCGAGCAAAGGCAGCGCGTTTTTGTTCAGCAACAACGCCGCGCCGATTTACATGTTTCGTGCCAGCCGCATCGCTCCGTTCACGCTGCCATGGATATTCAGCCGGTTGGGACCCATGAAGTGGGATGTCTTTTTCGGCAAACTGTCAGGAAACGAATTCCCTCAGCGCCCGTTGATTCACGGAGAAAAAATCAGTTTTAAGCCGACGCCCAACTTGGAATTCGGTTTCACTCGCACCGTCGAATTCGGCGGCGTGGGACGCCCGCTTACGATCGGGCGCGTTTGGAACAGCTATGTCAGTTTGACCAGCGTGGCGAATGAGACTCCCGCGAATGATCCCGGAAAACGTACCGGCGGTTTCGATTTCTCCTATCGCGTTCCGTTCGTGCGGAACTGGTTGACCGTGTATGCCGATTCGCTTGCAACCGATGATCCGTCACCGCTCGCCGCCCCCCGTCGCGCGGCAATCAATCCTGGAATCTATATGCCCAAGCTACCCCGTTTGCCAAAACTGGATTTTCGAGCCGAGGCTGTCTACACCGACTTGCCAACCTCGAATAGCTTTGCGGGGAAATTCGACTATTTCGACACTTTCTACCGCGACTTGTACACGAATGACAAAAACCTCATCGGAAGCTGGATTGGCCGGGAAGGCACGGGTTTCCAGGCGTGGAGCACTTACTGGGCGAGCACGCGCAACTCAATCGAATTCGGGTATCGCCATTCGAAGACGGCGGCGGACTTCGTTCCGGGCGGAGGAACGCTGAACGACGGCTCAATTGCCGCGAGCTGGTGGCTGCGCAAGGAATGGAACGTTTCCAGTTTTGTGCAGTACGAGAAATGGAATATCCCGTTGCTGGCATCAACGCCGCAGTCGAACTGGACCGTGTCGTTGCAGATCGGTTTCTGGCCACACTTGTGGCCGAAATAGTTTTGGGTGCGTTTAGTGCGAAGGGCAAAAAGGATGTTGGCTTGAGCAAGGAAGCGTATAACCCGGAACCCGCAATCTTTGAGCATCTGACTGTTGGAAACGGGCTGGGACAAGCAGAAACGAGAGAACTCGCCCACGAGCAAACGGTTGCAGTTCTGCGTCTGCTGTGGACCGAGCGGCGTTTTCTGTTTTGGGCCACCCTTGCAGGGCTGCTTGCTGCCACTTTGGTCGCGTTTCTAATCCCCAACAGATACGTGTCGAGCGCTGAGCTGATGCCGCCGGACTCTCAATCCGGGAACTCATTGGCCATCGCATCGGCGCTCGCGGGACAGGCCGGTTCTCTGGGTGCGTTGGCGGGAGATTTTCTGGGCGTCAAGAGTACGGGCGCGTTGTTCATCGGCGTTCTGGGCAGCCGCACGGTGGAAGAGCGCATTGTCAACCGCTTCGACCTGAAGAAGGTCTATGGTGCGCGTTTGGACGAGACTGCATGCCAGAAGCTCGCAGAGCGCACGGAGATCACGGAAGACCGCAAGAGCGGCATCATCACTCTGTCGGTGACCGACAAAGACCCGAAACGCGCTGCGGCAATCGCCGCGGCGTATGTCGATGAGCTCGATACATTGATGACCCAGTTGACTACGTCTTCCGCGCATCGCGAGCGCGTGTTTCTCGAAGAACGCTTGAACGCCGTGAAACAAGAGCTTGAGTCCGCCGAAAAGAAATTCAGTTTGTTCGCCAGCAAGAACGGCACGATTGACATCACTGAACAGGGCAAAGCCATGGTGGAAGCAGGAGCAACGCTGGAAGGCCAGCTCATTGCAGCGCAATCCGAGCTCGAAGGATTGAAGCAAATCTACACCGAGAACAACGTTCGCGTTCGCGCCACCCAGGCGCGTGTTACGGAGCTGCATCACCAACTTGAAAAACTGAGCGGCACGGCCGGGCCGCCGCCGAGCGGGGACGCGTCAAACGCCACGACACTGTACACGCCGCTGCGTCAATTGCCGATTCTTGGCGTGCCCTATGCTGATCTTTTTCGCGAACTTAAAGTGAACGAGGCAGTTTACGAAACGCTGACGAAGGAATACGAAATAGCGAAGGTGCAGGAAGCGAAAGAGATCCCCACGGTCAAAGTTTTGGATCCAGCCCGGGTACCTGAAAGGAAATCGTACCCTCCGCGGCTACTGATTATGATTCTGGGAATGGTAACGGCAATGGGTTTGGCGATCGCTTGGACGGTCGGAGAGGCGCATTGGCATGCAACTCCTTCGGACAATCCGGGAAAGCAATTAGCGCAAGAGGTTTTTCACACGGTGAGAGCGCGAATCCCATGGGCGTCGTCAAACGGCTCAAGCGAAAGTGCCGCCTTGGTGAGCCTGGAGCGGCCGTCGGGCAAGCACAACGGCCAGTCAAAAGAGCGCTCTTGAAATAACGGTTGTATGTATCAGTAAAGAAGAAGGTTAAGTCACGCGCCGCTGTAAGTGAGAGGGCGAAGCTGTATCCGTAAGCTGAGGAGCCGATTCACGACAGAGGCTTTCGAAGAGCGCGTTGCGGTGGTCCCACCCCCATCGAAAATGCCGATACATGAACTGACGAACGCTAGCTTTTCCGCACCGCGCTGGTACGTTGCTCAGACCTGCGCCAGGCACGAGAAATGCGTTGCCGAACAGCTCGAATCCAGGAACATTGAGAAGTTCTTGCCACTTTACGAGACAGTCAGCCGCTGGAAGGATCGGCGAGTGCGGCTGCAATTGCCCATTTTCGCCGGATACGTCTTCGTACGCCTGCCTTTGCGCGAGCGCTTGCGTGTTCTGGAACTGCCAAGCGTCGTGAAGTTGATAGCATTTGGACAATTGCCAATCGCGTTGCCGGACGATGAAATAGACGCGTTGCGCGACGGGTTGACAAGCCAGTTGCGCGCCGAGCCGCACCCCTATTTGACTGCGGGACGCCGCGTCCGCATGAGATCTGGCCCGCTCGCCGGTTTGACGGGCGTTATCCTGCGCAAACAAGGATCTTTCCGGCTGGTCCTTTCGGTTGAGCTCATCCAGCGATCGGTGGCCGTCGACGTCGATGTAGCTGACATAGAACCCGCAAACTAGCCCGGCCACTCACTCACATGATCCCTGTAACAGCGACGCAAGTCGAAGCCGCGAGCATTGCATCGAACGTCTCGCCTGACGTTCGGCAATCTCTTCGTCGTGCGGGATTCCAGCAGGTGAGGGAATATGCCGGGACATTTGCCGCGGAGTTTGCCGTGCTGGCCTGCCAAATCATCGTTTACAAACTTGCGGCAAGATTTTTGGGCACGCTCGGCTTTTCCGAGTATGCCATTGCGCGGCGAACTATTTCGCTGCTTCAGCCCGTGATGATGCTCGGCATCGCCGTGGGACTGCCCCGGTATGTTGCGATGGCCGAAGGCAATGGAAACGATCCGCGAGCGCGCGGATTTTTCGGCGCGGCCGCGCAGTGCGTAGGTCTTGCAGTAGCCGTGGCAATTATTTCGTTGAGCATGTGGCCGCAGTCTTTCGCCTATCTATTTTTCGGCCATCGCGAGTACGAATTCCTGGTTCGTCCGTTGGCGCTGATTCTCGCGGGACTCTCCGTGCACGCGCTTGTTTACTCGTACCTTCGCGGACGAATGGCCATCTCGAAAGCGAACCTGCTGAATTTGGTGAACCTCGGTTTCGTCCCTGTCGTCGTCTTCATTTTCTTTCGCCAAAGCGCCGCCGAGGTATTGTGGTCTCTCGGAGCCGGATGGACGGGCGTCGCGCTTGCCGCGTTGTGTTTCACGCCTATCCTCAGCGTCGCTCACGATGTGCGCGTGGAAGCGAAAGAGCTCCTGGCGTATGGCCTTCAACGGGTGCCTGGCGATTTCGCTCTCATGGGGCTTTTGGCTTTTCCCGCGCTTCTCGCGGCGCACTCGAGAGGCATCGAACCCGCGGGTTACGTGGCTTTCGGCATTTCCATCACCAACATGATTGCCGCCATGTTCGCGCCCGTCGGCATCATTCTGCTGCCGAAAATGAGCCGGAACCTCGGGCTGGGCAATTTCGGCGAAATTCGGAAGGAAGTGAAGCTGATTGGTTGGTCCACCGCGGGAGCGTCGCTCGCGCTTGTAGCGATTGGTGAAGCGTGCGCGGAGCCGGCGATCCGGATTTACCTGGGTGCGAATTTCCTGTCCGCGATTGCTCCCGTGCGCATTGTGCTGCTTGCGGCCGTTCCGCTGGCGCTCTATTACGCGCTGCGCAGCGCCATCGACGCATTTCACAGGAAGGCAATCAACACCATAAATCTCGGAATCGCTTTTGCGGTCTTTGTTTTTTT
>DASRQP010000206.1:0-8061 GCA_035696585.1 Candidatus Acidiferrales bacterium
TCCAGCCCGCCTTCTAACCCTACGAAATAATCCCAGGGCAGTTTTTCTTCCCGTGCGCGCTTCACAAGGTCCTCGGCTCGATGGCGCGCGCCAGCCATCAGCTCAGAACGCGACAGCGGCGTGTGGCGAACTCCGCTCTCAACCTCCGCGCCCACCACATCGAACCCCGCATTGGGATCCAGGCTCGGCCCAACAACCATCAATGCCTCCCAAACGGCATTTAGTTTTGGGCGACGCGTGCTTCCAACCGCGACAATGATCTTGGTCATGGCTAAAGTCGGGGACAATCCCGGAGAGTGCTATTCTTTCCAGAGCTGTGATTGTTTTTCCCGTGCAAACCGGCTATTTAGAAAAGCCTTCAAATCCTCAATCGATGTAAAAATCTGATCCGAACACGCCAGCATCCAGCCGCTGATTTGCTCCAACGGCAGCGGTGTCACCATGTAAACGGGGATTCCCTTTCGATAAGCAACAGTCAGTTCCGCGGAAGTACCGCCGCTCTGCGCCTTTGCATCCCCCCAAAAGCAGATGACATAGTCAGCCCTGTTCTCGATCAGGTCGAGATCAAAATGGATGATTTTGCGGACCACGCGTCGAAACCGCTCGAAGTCAGTCAGCTTCCACTCGCGGAAGTGCGCCGCCTCTTCATCTGTAAGGTTTTTCTTTTCGTCCTGCGCGGGATCGTAGACGTGATGACCCAAATGATCGCGGAGGAAAGGGGCAAGCTTTTGCCGCCAGAGTTTGCCGCCGCCGTCGGCGAATTCAATTGGTCCGCAGAGATATGCGAGCATGAGGTCTGGGTAAGACAGGACTCTAGCACGAGCACGAGGTCATGTGCACCGCAAAGAGATGCCAGAGGAGCATAGCGAGGAAAAAATGGAGCGGCCGAGGGGACTCGAACCCCCGCCTACAGCTTGGCAAGCTGTCGTACTACCCCTATACTACGGCCGCTCGGACGGGCAATGCTTGGAACAAATCTTTTATAGCATGCCCGTACCGGACCCGACAAGGGCGCGAACCGCCGCGGCGCGAGAATGCAACGTCGCCGAATTCAGCGCGCGATCGGGAAGAATCAGCTAGTTGACTTCAAGGATGCGAGTTGATTTGACGACCGGCGATTTTTTCTGGCGGTCTGCAAAGCGAGTCGCACGCTCTCTGTCAATATAGACCCGGGCGAATTTCTCCCCGTCGTGATAATAGACCGTCACTTGCCAGTGGCGGTGTTTTCGCCGCCGGTCACGTCGGAATCGAGCTGTGCCCTTCGTCGCTTTTTTCGTGTTTTTTTTCTTCACAGGATGTCCTAGTGTCGCGGGAGTATCGCAACTTCGGAGGCGCGGCGCAAGTCTCAAGTTGATTATCACCCAGGCCGCCACGCTCGCTTTGCCTGATGTTTCCCTATGGAACATCAGCCCAAGTTTCTTGAGACGTTTGCCCCTCCCTAACGTCTAAGATGGAAAGAGAAAAAGAACTGGAACTTTTGAGGGTATTCGAGCGTATTTCAAGTTGAAGGGGAAAGGGAGTTGGGCCATGGTGATGAGACTAGAGCACGAAGTAAACATTGAGAATCCGCGGCATCACTCGCCAGAGCGAGTAGAAACCCTCCGGCGGTTGCTGGCAGGCGGGGCGCGCGTGGAATGCGACCCAAAACGCCCGGATTTCTACGAAGTCGAGAGCGGTTCTGACGTCTACTACATTCATATCTCGCCGGTTACGGGAAACATCCTCTTGCTGGCTGCATGGCCGAAGGATGGCGTCCCAGGCGACGAAGTGCGGGCAACTCAGGCCGCATAACGCACGCAGATAAACACTCACAAGGGTTCACATCAATAAATCGGCGGCCTTGAAACCGAGGTCCTTGAGGATTTGCGTGTTCAGGTCGTAAGCCTCCGGTCCGGCGGTAGTGCGGACGTACACGCTATCGCCGGCAGCCGCTGAAATGTCCACCGTGGTTTTCTTTCCGGCCTTGTCAGTGAGTATCACTTCAATCTCCGGTTTGGCCAGATGCGTCAGGACGGTCTGCGACGGCGTATCGTAGATTTCTTTCGCGCGCGCGTTCTGGATGGGATCCAGTATCTTCCAACTTTGAATGGCCTTCCCTTTGTCCGCGGCGGGCTGGACGATCGTCCATTGGTCGTCCTTGCCCTGCGTGCACTGAATGATGCCGCTCGCATTGTGGATTTCCACAGTGGCCACGTTCGCGGGGTCAAATTGCAAGATCGACTTATCGCGCAGGTCGAAGAACTTTTTATTGAGCGTGTCGTAGACGGTTGAACTTATCTCGAAGATCATCGGGCGCGCAGCATCGCGCGCGTAATAGCTGTCCCCGTTCTTTTTGCCAATCAGCAGATGAGACTCCTGTCCCTTGGTCGCCGCCGTGACGCTCATCGACGGGTGAGTCAGCCCGTATTTTGCAAGGTCGTCGGGAGATTCGCTTACAACGTCCGTGAATTTATCCGTCGTTAGCGCGCTCGCGAGCGAATCAACGGTGCTGGAATCCGCCAACGCTGCCTTGGGCTTGACGATCTCCCACGTAGAGTTTTTCTTAGTGACAGCAATGGTCCCGCTCGGATCGTCAATCGTGATTCCAGTGATTTCGCCATCGTTTAACCCTAAAACCGAACGGTCGCGCAACTGAGACAGCGGCTTGTCGGTTTCGTCCAATAAGGAAACGGGCAGCATGTCAACATTCTTTGACGCGTCGATGAGAGCATAAACAACGTTGCCCGAAAAATCCTTATCGCCCAGTCGAATCGTATGTTCAGCGCCGCCCTTTTGCTGAAAATCAATCGTGACGGCGGGCTGAGCCAGTCCGTATTTCGACAGGCTGTCCGTCGGCGCGAATGACCGGCGGATTTTGGCGCTGCTCAGATCGTTCACGATTCCGCTGATGCTCGCCTGATCGGCGCGTGTAGGAACGGGTCGCGTTATCCGCCAGTCTTTCCCTTGTTTGGCGAAAACCGTTTTGCCAGTCCCGCTCACAAGCGTCAGACCGGCAATCTGGTCTGCACTCACCGCAAAGGCTGGCTTCCAGGAGGCTTCATCCGTTGCTGGGGCGACGCTGTGTTTGCTGTCGTAGAAATAAACGAACGCTCCCAGGGCAATCGCAAGTACGACTACAATCAGTGTGCTCTTCTTCATGGCCGGCTAACGACGCTTCACCCAAATATAAATCCCGCCAATAATCACAATCAGAGGCAGAAATACCATGCTGAACCATGACAATTCACGCTGCTGCGCTTCCGTAAGCGTCACACGGCGATTCGCAGCTTCCTTCGGGCGGATGGAAATCAGATTTTCTTCTTCGGTGAGCCAGTTGATCGCGTTGAAAAACAGATCTCCATTGCGCTGCTGCCCCACCCACTGATTCGTCGCAAACTCCGAATTGCCGATGACCACCAGCCGAGCATCCGTCGAGCCCGATTTCTTTTCTGCCGCGACTCCAAGGGGCAGCGGTCCGCGCTGATCCGTCTTCGCATCGTATCTCACGGTTCCGTTTCCCAAATTCGGCACCGTGAAACTGGCCGCCGAGGTTTTTAGCAGCTCGACCGATTGAGGCTCCGCTTTCGCAGCGTCCGCAATAGAAACCGTCCGCGCCAGCGGGAAAAAAGTCATATAACCTTTGAAATTCCTCACCACCGGGCTATCGCCGTAATCGACGACTAGCGGAATGCCCGGCCCTGCTCCGAGCACCCGCCCCGCGCCGCTCACATCGATTACGTAGTTATCGCCCAGCTTGACGTTCCATGCCTGCAGGATATCGTCCAGTTTCGGATCCGTGCCCGGGTCGAGCAGCAGCATCGCTTTTCCGCCGCTATCAAGAAATTTCTCGATCAGCTGCGCTTCTGGCAGAAAAAAAGACTTCTGCGGGCCCACATCAACGAGCACGCTGCAGTCGGAAGGCACGTCGTTCGACGTCACCAGATTTACAGACTTCACCTGATAATTCTCTTTCGCGAGTTCCCCGGCCACACCGCTGTAACCCTTGCTGTCGGACGCGCTAGTGGATTTTTCTCCGTGTCCCTCCACGAAGCACACAGTTTTCACGGTGGTGGACGTGGCTTTCAGAATCGCCGAAGCAAGATCCTGTTCCGTCGTTTCTTCCAGCCGCTGGATGTTCTTTCCGCTAACGACAATCACCTGTCTTTCTCGCACCACTCCGTATTGTTTCGTCAGATCCGGATTCTCCTGCGGATCCACCGCGCGAAAGTGAATGTGAGAATTCAGGTTTTCGTACTCGGACATCTGGTCGCGAAGCTGCAGGACTTGTGGATCCGTGGATTTTGCAAACAGGAAAATATCGACATCGGATTTTATCGGCTTGACGATTTTCTTCGTCTGATCTGAAAGCGTATAAAGTTTTTCACTGGTCAGGTCGAACGTCTTGTGGTGCCGGAATCCCAGGTAATTGACGAAAATCAAAATGGCAAGCACGGCGATAACCAGCACGGAAGTATTTGCGCCCAGCTTCGAGGAACGCTTTGAGAAAAATCCAATCAGCGTGCGGAAGTCCAGAACAATCCACGCCAACACCAGCACGCCGCCGGCGATCAGCAAAATCTTATTCGTGAGCTGGAATTGCTCCAGTACGGTGTAACGAACGTAGCCGGCAATCAGCAGCGCCAGTCCGAGCGCCCCAGCAAGCCGCGCTAATTCCCTGCGGTCCCATTTCATCTTGCTTTACCCTCTTTCCTCCTGAAAATTAAGCCCGCCGCCAGCGCATGGAATCCACCGCGCGCATCGTCAGAAATATGGCGAAGAAAATCCAACTCCCGAAGAAAATCAGTCCAGTGGTGTCGATCACGCCGCGCACAAACGGGTTATAGTGCTGCAAAATGGCCACGTATTGCAGTGTTTGCGCGATCAACCCATTCCCCGTCCCTGCGAAGAATCCGACAACCCAGAGAAGCAGCGATATTCCCAGCACCAGCACTCCTGCGACGATCTGGTTCTCCGTCAAAGCGGAAAGGAACGAACCAATGGCGAGCAGCGTCGCGCCAAGAAGCAGCACTCCCAAATAGCCTCCCGCGATCAGCTTCCACGGCGGCACAGGCTCGCTGTGCGCGAACATGTAAACGACGTAAAGCACCGTAGGCAGAATCATGATGATGAAAAGACTCAGCGAAGCGAAAAATTTCCCGAGAACAATTTGCCCGTCCGTGATCGGAGACGTCAGCAACAGTTCCATCGTTCCGCGCTTCCGCTCCTCCGAATAGACGCCCATGGTCAACAGCGGAGTCAGAAATAGCAGAATCGTGCCCACGAGGCTCAGGAATGCTCCCGTTACAGCGCTCGGCACATCAAACGGGATCGGAGCGCCGCCTTGCATCGCTTCCATACTCGCCTCGAAGGATGCCTTAATCCCGTCCGCCAAATACATATTGAAGAACACCGCGCTCAAAATCAGAAACATGGGAACCACGACGTAGGCAACGGGCGACACGAAATAGTGGCTCATCTCTTTGCGATAAATAGCGTATAGGCCGCGCATGTCAGTTTCGCTCCGGTTTTTCGACAGGATTTTGCGCCGCGTCTTCCGTGGTAAGTTGCAGGAAAATTTCCTCCAGACTCAGGTTCATGCCCCGAAGCTCGTAAAGCGCCCAACCTTGTCCGACAACCTTGGCGGCGATTTGGCTTCGCAGGTCCTTTCCCTGATTCGCCTCGACCGTCGCAACCAAACGTCCCGCGGAGCCGAGCGCCGCGATTTCCATTTTTCGCACTCCGGGAATTTGCGCCAGCGCGTCGCGTAAAGGCTTTTCCGGCGCTTGGACCTCCACGCGAATCCGCTCTCCGCCCTTGAGTTGCAGCGTCAGATTCTCCGGAGTGTCTACTGCGACGATTCTTCCGCGGTTGATGATGACCACGCGGTCGCACGTCATGCTTACTTCGGGCAAAATGTGCGTCGAGAGAATGATCGTGTGGCTCCCCGCCAGTCCCTTGATCAGGTTGCGGACTTCGATAATTTGCTTCGGATCAAGGCCCACGGTCGGCTCGTCGAGAATGATCACATCCGGATCATGAACGATCGCCTGCGCCAGTCCCACGCGCTGCTTGTAACCGCGCGACAGCCGTTTGATCAGCTCATCGCGTTTGTCCACAATCTTTGCCATTTCGAGCGCCGCTTCCACACGCGCAGCACGCTTCTCCGGCGGCACATTCTTGATTCGCGCGACAAAATCCAGATACGAACTCACGGTCATATCGAAATAAAGCGGCGGGTTCTCCGGCAGATATCCAATGCGGCGGCGCACTTCCATTGAATCGTCGAAGACGTCAAAGCCGGCGATCTTGGCCGTGCCTCCCGTCGCGGGCAGGTAGCCGGTAAGCACGCGCATGGTTGTCGTCTTGCCCGCGCCATTGGGCCCGAGGAAGCCGAGGATTTCGCCTTTTTTTACGGAAAAAGAAATGTGGTCGACTGCGGTTTTATCTCCGAAGGATTTCGTCAAATCCTGAACTTCTATCAATCCGCTACCTCCCAAGTACAAAATGAATCCCGCATCAACCGGCACAGACCACGCGGACAAAGCAACAGCGCGGCATTCGAGCCGACCTTTATACTAAAATTCGGGTCGCGAGGCCAAGCGTTCGTCGCAAAAATTCTTGACGAGCACCACAAACTTCTTCGCAGGTATTACATCGGAGAGAATCCGTTTTTTCGCATAAGGTTGCCTGAATATGGCACGGCTTGCGAAAACAGAATGCTTGCGGCTTTTCTGGCATTGACTTGCGCGCGCGACAGGCATAACGTTCGCCGCCAATGATTCGCGGATGCAATAGCGGATGCACGGGAAGATGACGAATCGCCTTTTGGTCGCGTTCTTGGCGCTCTGCGTTCTCGTCTCGGCGTTGGCTCTAATCAGCCACGGAGGAGCACGGTATATCGCGCCCGCGGTGCTCGTCACGCTCCGCTGGCTCGCCATTGCGCTACTCGCTGCGTACGCAACCGCTCGCCGCTCGTTGACGCTATGGATCCTTGTCGGCCTGCTTGCCGGCGCGGAGGTCGGTCACGATGCTCCAGCGACCGCGATGAAACTTCAAATCCTGGGCGCGATTTTTTTGCGACTCATCAAGGTCATCATCGCTCCGCTGCTCTTTGGAACGCTCGTCGTCGGAATCGCCGGGCACGCGGAACTAAAAAAAGTGGGACGCATGGCCGTAAAGGCGCTAGTCTTTTTCGAAATTGTTTCGACCATCGCTCTCATCATCGGCCTGATTGCGATAAATCTCAGCAAAGCGGGCGTGGGCGTGCATCTTCCCACCGAGGCCGCGCAGCAATCCATCCCCGCAACCACGCAAACGGCCAGTCAGCTCATCCTCAACGTCTTCCCTGAAAATATCGCCAAGTCCGTCGCCGAAGGACAGATCTTGCAGGTTGTCGTTTTCAGTATTTTGTTCGGCATCGGCCTGGCCCTCGTCAAGGAACCCAAGCGCCGGCCAATGGTCTCGTTCGCGGAGAGCCTTTCCGAGACGATGTTCAAGTTCACAAATCTTGTGATGTATCTCGCCCCGTTGGGAGTATTCGGCGCGATCGCTTACACCACGGGACATCTCGGCTTGGGCGTTATGCTGCCTCTGCTCAAATTGCTGGCAACGTTGTATGTCGCGCTCGCCGTATTTGTGTTTCTTGTGCTGTTGCCAATCGCGCTGATGGCTCGCGTACCGCTGCGCGAGTTTTTGCGCGCCATCGCCGAACCGTCGGCGATTGCCTTTGGCACCAGCAGCTCAGAAGCAGCGCTGCCGAGCGCCATGGAAAACATGGAAGGAATTGGCGTGCCGCGCGGGATTGTCGCATTCGTGATGCCCACGGGCTATAGCTTCAATCTCACCGGCTCCAGCCTCTACCAGTCGCTCGGACTGATTTTCATGGCGCAAGCCACCGGAATCCATCTGACGCTCGGCCAGCAATCCCTGATGATGCTGACCCTGCTCCTGACCAGCAAAGGCACCGCCGGCGTCGCACGCGCGAGTCTGGTGATTGTGCTCGCCGCAGCCACCTCATTTCACTTCCCGATTGAATCGTTCTATTTGTTGTTCGCTGTGGACCCGCTGATGGACATGGTCCGC
>DASRQP010000207.1:0-17130 GCA_035696585.1 Candidatus Acidiferrales bacterium
CTGGAGCAGCCGCGCGCGCAGCGCCGCGTCGGCAGGATAAATATCAAGCGTATTGGAATTCGCGTCGAAACCGGCGGCGTCCAGCGCGCACATTGTGGCGAAGAGTTGCGGGCTGGTTTCGACGCTGATGGAGCTGCGGACAGATTGCGGCCGGACGGGCATTTGCGCGGTCGCGGACATGCCCAGAAAGAGCACGAGCGCGACGAGAACTGACCCGCCAAGGCCATGGCAAAATTTGCGACTCGTCATGCGTTCACTTCACTACCTTAGGCGTTCGCGAGTGGGATGCGCGACCGCAGAGGTACCGTTGCTTATGGATGGCACCGATATGAAAGCACACTGTAGCGGGCTGGATGAACTGAGTCAAGAAAGGTGAAAGGGCCCCGGCTAGCCGCGGACACGGATTTCGCTGAAGCTGAGAACCACGCGGCCGCCTGCCGTCGGCCGGCCGAAATTCAGTTCAGGGCGAAAACGCGAGAAGATCAGCACCTGGTCAATTTGATGGCGAATCGCCGGATCGTTTGGCCCGGAGAGAATCTTATAGCCCGCGACTTGCCCTTCGGCGTTCAGTGTGGCTTCCACGAACAGAACCCCTACGCCGGAATAATTACTGCTGCCGATGATGCCCGGAACCGGGAACGGCGCCAGGCTCTCCAATCGCGCAGGCTGAATCAAATCCGTCGGAAGATCGTTGGGAATGTTGCCGATGGGTATTCCCATAAACAAACTCTGAACAAGAAAAATGAAAACGAACGCGGCGGTCAGGAACCCGCCCGTCGCGGGTACAGCCAGCGGCTGCAGAATGTTTTCGAAGAAAACCCACGCCCGGCTGCGAAGTGAATGGGGAGTTTCCCGCTGCACTTGAATGCGCGAGGCTTGCACGCGAATGCGTGTCGCCAGATCGGCCGGAGGCGCGACGGCGGTGGAATTTGCGAGCACGCGCGAGAGCCGGCGATAGCGTTCGAGATCGATGCGGCAATCGGCGCACGAATCCAGGTGGGCACGCACACTCGCATGCTTTTCAGAGGAAGCAGCGCCGTCCAAATAGCCCGGCAAATGACGTCCGATTTCGCGGCAGGTCATTGGCATCCTCCGGGCCCGCTTCCTTGTCCGCGATTCAATGCCATCGCGTAAGAAACGAGGGTCTGCGGTTCACCCGCCGCGGATTGTGAAACATGCGCGGAAACAACGTGGCGCTCTGGACTCATCTGCGTGGCCGTAGCGTAAGAATCCTTGTAGGGAGCATGAAGAAGAGGCTCGAGAAGTTTTTTCAGGGCGCGACGGCCGCGCAGAATGCGCGTCTTCACGGTCGCAACTGAAATTTCAAGCACTTCGGCCACTTCCTCATATGAAAGTCCTTCGAGATCCCGCAAAATCACGGCGCTGCGATAAGCCTCCGATAATTCGGCAAGCGCGGCGCGCACGGCTGTCTGCGTTTCTCGTGCGGCGAGCTGATCGAAGGGCGTCGCTTCGAGATCTTCGATTTCCGTCGCCGCGTGATTCTCATCCGCGGGAACGTCGAGCGAAACTTCATTGCGGCAGTGCCGGCGCCACCAGCGGCGGTGATTCAGCGATTCGCGCACCGCGATGCGATACAGCCACGTCTTCAGCGAACTGCCGCGCCGGAAGCCGTGGATTCCGCGAAAGGCTTTGAGGAAGACTTCCTGGGTGACGTCGGCAGCATCGCTGCGGTCCGCGAGGATGCCGTAAATCACGTTGTACACGGAGGCGTGGTAATACGTGACGACCCAGTCGAACGCAGTATCCGACCCCGACTGCAACTCGGTCACGAGTCGCGTCTCGTCTTGGATCCAGGATAGCGTCTGCGCTAGATCAGACATTCCGCTGCCACCTATCCAGGCCTGCCGCGCCTGAGCTGGCTGCAAAGAAGGCGCGTACTATCTTAGACACCGCGCCAGACCATTCTGTTCCCTGCAACTGTTACTAGTTTAACAGAAAACTAAGGGGTAGTCACAGCCGCGTGAGGCAGCAGACGGGCCGAAATTCCGGCGTGACAAGGCCACTCGCGAGGTACTAGAGTTACGCGGTCTTTGCACTTTCTCACTTCTTTGAGGGCAAGAATGCGACAACGGATACGGCTTGGAAGGTTGGTGTGCGTCCTGGTGCTGGCCGGGGCGGCGGTTCTGGTAGGGCGAGGGCTTGCAGGACAGGCAACCGAGTCCGCGCCTGGTCCCCATGTGGCTGACGCTTTTGCGACGGGCTGGATGCTTGTCGACACGAACGGGAGCGGAATCGCGGACGCCATTCGTGGGCAAATTGTCGTTCCGGCACAGCCAACGGCGGCAGAAAATGCCGCAGCCGCGAATGTCGCGGCGCGGCTTGGATACGGCTCAACGGGACTGACGCTACCTGTCGTTGTGAACGTCTCGCAGACTGCGAACGGCTCGCCCAAGATCTACATTGGCAGGGGAGCTCTTCCTCCCAGCGAATTGCAGAAACTCGAGCCGCTGATTGCGCGCCTCGAAAAAGGCGAAGGAGGCGTCTTCGCCCTCGGCGATAATCTCGCAATCGTCGGATTCGACGATGCAGGGTTGCTCGCGGCGGCCGACGATTATGCGGCGCGCGCGCCATGTCAGTGGAAAGTTCCGGGCGACGAATTGCCGGGCATCGCGAAAGCGGCGACTTCCGCAGCGTCGGGTGTTGCGACGCAGTTGATTGGCGTTACTTATGAGCACGGCAAGCAAGGCATTCGGCGCGCGTTTCTGCACGCGGATGTCGAAATCTCGCAAGCGGCTTTGCAGACGGCGATATCTTCCAAGCATCTCGCGGCGGTGCAAGAGTTGATCGTCTTCGGAGGCGCGTCGCCCGTTTCGGCAACGAATCCCAAGCCGATGTCCGCCGAACATCCTGCGTCGAGTGGCACTAATAATTCTGCCAGCAGTCCTGAAAACTCGAACGCAGTTACCACCGAAACAGCGGCAACCGGAGAGGCGACTGCAAAAACGAATGAATCGACTCCAGAACCGTCGCGTAGGCTTGACCTGGCAACACTGTACACGAGCAAAGGGCTTTTCAATGGCACGCCGAAAATGCCGATCCCCTCTTCGCTCGACGCGCATCTCTACGTTCCGGGCGGCCCAGCGGGCACGGCATTGGCGAACCTTGCCGCGCGCATCGGAATGGAAACAACAGGAATCACTCTGCCGCTGGCGTCACCCGCGGACGAAGCGAAGCCAAAGGACGTGAAGTCCCAACCTGTGATCATCGGAGACTCGGCGCTCGCGCAGGAAGCCGAAAAGAAATTGCGCGCGGAGGACACTGCCGCCGCTGAATCGGAATCTGCTCTCGCGTCCGGCGAAGGCGAAGCGCGCGTGGTCGATGATGCGTTTCCCAAGCACGGCGCGGTTCTGGTGAAGGGAGACACGACGGGCTCCGTCGCAGCGCTTGATTTGCTTTCCGGCCGTTTTCCTAATTTGTGGGAACCCGGCAAGCAATATCTGTCGCTCGAAAATATTCGTTACGACTTGCATCGATTCTTTTCGCTGCATTCGAGCGCCGGACAAGCCGCCGCCGCTCTTTATCACCTCGATCGCTGGGCGAAGGAAATCAATCAGTCAACAAATGGCGCATCGGGCGCTGCAGCGAGCGTGCGTGACGTCCAGGCGGAAGTCTACGTTGATTTGGCGGACCCGGGCCTCGCGAACGTGGTGCGCCATACGCTCGAGCAGTCGCTGCACGTGGCCGATGTTGACGTGAAAACAGGCAGTCTCCACGCAGGGACCCAGTGTTGCGACGCGAATCCTGATTTGCATTACGAAGGCCCAGGCTTCCCGTTTCATCAAGGCAAGCCGACATTCAGCGAAGATTTGATCCTTCCGTGGGAAGGCGCGCGATTGTTGAAGGCTGTCGAAAGCGCGGCGTCAAAGCTGAAACCGGGCGAACCTGTGACGCTAATCGCGCGCGTCAGCGAAAGTCCTCAGGAGCGCGAAAAGCTAACAGCGCAGATTGTTCGCATGCTCGCGCGGGCCGGTGTACGCCGCGATGAAATGCATATCGAAGTGCTCTGCGCGTACAAGCAAGGCTACAGCTGGCTGATGGACGAAATCGCGCCAGCACTCGCGGGCAAGTCCGTGGCGAGCCTTCAAATCGATTTTGCAAAGAATGTTGATTCGACCGGCGTCCGCGACATGTATTCCCCCGCGCGCTGGGTGCAGGAACTTTATCCGGTTGACGAAATGCTGGCGCGAAAACTGAATCTGCCGCTGGCGGAGATCACGTTCAACGAATTTGATGCGCATCCGGGCGATCCCACGTATCGCGTTCACGCGCTCGATGCCAGCGGCGCGGAAATCCTGAAGCGCGAGTTCACCGTGACGACCGCGATGCAGGCCTATAACGGCGTGATTCCGCGTTACGAAGAGGTGCAAGTCGAAACCGGGTGGGTGCATTTGCAAAGTCGCTCGCGCGTGATTTTCGACCAGCGCATCAAAACCGATACCGAAGAATTCTGGGACCACTATCAGAATGCGACGCTCCCGCGCATCTATCATTTCATCATGGCGCAGGCGCACGGCGAAACTCGCACGGAGTATCAGCCGCTTTTCGACACGCTGCGTATTGATTTTCGAATGAGCGAGCCAGATTACAATCTCGGGCTTGACCACGAGCGAATATCTTCACTGGAAGCTCTGCAGGAAGACACTTTCTATTCGACGGACAATTTTTTTGCGATGATGGGCAATCTCGAGAATGGCCATCCATTTGATTATGCTGGGCGCATTATTCCCATCGCGCATCCCGCCGTTGAAGGCCAAGACGGGCACGTCCGCATCGAATTCTACGGAAAACCCGCCGCGAATCCGCTGGTACGCCTTCGTTGGACCGACGCGCAGGGAAAGCAACACGAAAAACTGCGCAATCTCCCTGCGCTGGCTGGCGACTTCGAGCCTCGGTTGATTCAGGCGCGCGTCAAAGCGGGGGCGTCGGACGTTGAAAGTCTCACGTGGTCTTTGCCTGCTGATTATCTCCACGACAAATATCAGGATTGGCTGAAACTGGAGCCTCAGGAGCAGGTAGAGCACACGATTTTTTCCGTTGAGCAAGCGCAGGGCCAGTTGCACTGGCTCGAACAGATGCACGCCGCGGGCGTTTATCGCGATGCGATTGCCTATCCGCATTTGCAAAGCATGGCGATGGAGTTCGAACTTCCGCGTGCGTTGAACGCTAAAACCGACAGTCCAGAGCCGCGCGCGTACGTGAGTTGGATAATTCCCTCCCCCGCGACGCCGCGGCCAATGATTCCGGCCTCGGCTGAGAAAATTACGGGAACACCCATCGTGCAGTGGAACGAGCCGATCAGCCCGGCGGAAAACGAGGAAATTCTCGCGCGTTTCGCGACATACCCGGGCGTAAACGTTTATTGGATGGGCCGCAGCTACCTGGGCCAGAACATCTGGGCCGCCGACATCATGGAGGCGTCGCCTTCGCGCCTGCGCTCATGGACGAAGGAGACGACGCTGAAGGCGTCGATCGTTTATTCCGGGCGGCAACACGCGAACGAAGTTTCGAGCACGAGCCACGTGGACAAGCTCGGCGAACTTTTGCTGACCGATCCCAAAACGCGCGCGTTGCTCAGGCAAGTCAACATAGTGCTTCATCCCATCGACAATCCCGACGGCGCGCAGCTTTCAGTGGAGCTTGCGAAGATCACGCCGGACAATTTGCTGCATCCGGGCTATCACGGGTCGCTCGGAGCGGACGTCACGGAAGGGCAATCCGATCCCGATCCGATTTATCCCGAATCGCGCACGCGGCCGCTGCTGCTCGCCGAATGGCTGCCCGACGCGTTCCTGAATCCGCACGGCTATCCTTCGCATGAATGGGTGCAGCCGTTTTCCGAATACAGCGGCTGGGTGCAGACGCGCGACAGCGCGAATCCGGGACGCGCGTGGTGGATTCCGCGAGGCTGGTTCACCAGCATGGGCTACTTGCGCGATCTGGAGCATCCCGACAGCGAACAAGTTGCGTACGCTCTGCGCGACCGCATCGTGAACGCGGAGCGCAATGTTCCTGGCCTGCTGCCGCTGGAAACACGGATGAATGCGCGGTACGAACGCTACGGGCAGCGATGGGACCCGCGTTACATCACGCAACCCATCGTCGGCGGGATTCGCATCTACATGGCGCTGAAAGGCTCGCCCGCGCCGCGTCGCGGAGGCGCAGGTGAACTCTACGGTGGCGCTTCGCCGGATATTACGTGGGACACGGGTTACACGGAAGCTCCGGACGAAACGGCACACGGCGATTACATGAAGCTGCTCGCTTCGGCAGGACTAGCATTCGACATGGTCCATCTGGATTATCTTGCGCAGGGCAAATTGCGGATTGTGCGAACTGAAAAGGAAACGCCGGAGGGCGTGAGTTGGCAAGTGCAGCGCGAGAGACCCATTCTTCCGGCTTCCGAACCGCCGGTACCGGCGCCACCGCCAAACTGACGCGGCCGTCACACGCGCGCTTTCTCGGATTCGTCCTACTGTGAAAGATTTAGAAGGTCTACAGGAATCACTGGATGGATATTCCGGTACTTTCCCGGCATCGTGGCGGCATGGGAAGTTGGTGTAATTTCATGCAGGTCACGCACAGACCCTCCACTCACCCCGGCGCTTCCCAAGCTGCTGAGAGGTTGGCGAACAGATGGAGGCGCTAGTGCAACCTGTGCGAATTCTCATTGTGGACGACCACGAAGTAATGCGTGGAGGCCTGCGGTCGTTGCTGGGATCGCTTCCGGAATGGGAAGTCTGCGGCGAAGCGGTTGACGGCCTCGAAGCGGTCGAGAAGACGAAGGAACTTAGGCCGGATGTGGTCGTCCTCGATATCAATATGCCTACTCTTAACGGGTTGGAAGCCGTTCGCTTGATCAGGAAAGAAGTTCCGCAGACTCAAGTGGTGATGCTGAGCCGATACGAAGCCGCAGAGATGCGCTCGAAAGCTTTGGAAGCCGGCGCATGCGAATATGTGCCAAAGTCTCAGAACCTTGCGCGCGAATTGCTCGCGGCGATAGATGAAATTGTGCGCCGACGCTGGATGTCGAACCCGCATGCGCAAGTTTCGCCGACGGAGACGTCATCTCAAGGAACTCCGGCCGCTGGAGCGGAAGAGTTCGGTGCGCCTCACTCCAAGCTAGCAAGCAATAGCGGCCCTCAGACCTAGCCACGCTATTCTGTCTCCTGCATGATCCGCCAAACCTCCATCGTTTCATTGTTACTTCAGCGCACGTTCTTGCCCGTACTACGACTGCTCGAACGCGAAGACGTTCGAAACCTGGGAACCGTGGCGAATCAGGAGGTTTGACGCTGCGCGCCGCGCGGTGCTATAAAAGTTAGCTGACGTTCTTTCCCGGTGGGGCCGTGGCGCAGTTGGGAGCGCGCCTCGATGGCATCGAGGAGGTCGTGGGTTCGAATCCCATCGGCTCCACCAATCCTCGAATAGTTTCTTGCCGCTCTTTGATGCTCTTCGTCCCAAACATAGTTTATTGGCTCGAGTTAGACCTTGCCATGAATCCATGTCCGTCGAGTCCTTTTGGCAGCTTGTAGTTCCGATCGCGAATAATCCTGACCTGTTCGCTTCTAGCCACTGGAACCCAAGTTAGGCGGCGAACTTTGTTCCAATCGGAACATTTTGCCCTCACCTCACTGCCACTTATCACTCCACTTGGAATAATAGTTGGTGATAGCATCTGGCGCGTGGGCGTTGAAATGTATGTGGGACATGGTCGTTGTGCCAACGAAGGCGACGGCCTCAATGTCCTTCCTATCGCCATAAATTGAAACCGCGTTCCCTGACCGTGCGTCTTGTCCAGCAGGTCATCCTTCAGCAGGCGGCTCGCTGTATAGTTGGCCGGCGCGGATCATCTCAAAGGATTTCTGACACTCGGGAGGAAATGTAATGGTTCAAATCGTCCGGCGTTTTGCGCGACTTTGGATTTCTCTGGCGATCGTCTTCTGTTTCGCGCTCGGCACGGCAGCACAGGTCAGCCCTGATCTGTTTTCTGGCTTGCAATGGCGCAACATCGGTCCGTATCACGGCGGACGCATCGCGTCAGTGACGGGCGTCATCGGAGAGCCCGGCACTTTTTATGTTGGATTGCCGCAAGGCGGGATCTGGAAAACGACCAGCGGCGGTATGACGTGGTATCCGATATTTGACCAAGTGACGGAGGTCGATAGCATTGGCGCGATTCAGGTCGCTCCTTCGAACACCAACATCATCTACGCCGGGAGCGGCGACGCGGTGTCGAGTGCGACGACGGGCACCAACGGTGACGGGATGTACAAGTCCACGGATGCCGGCAAAACCTGGGTACACATCGGCCTCGAAGGCACCACCAGGATTCCAAAGATCATTGTCGATCCCAAGGATCCGAATATCGTGATTGTCGCCGCCATGGGCGGTACCACCGGCACGCAACGCGGCATTTTTCGGACCGACGACGGTGGTCAGACCTGGACCAACGTGTTGCACCCTGACAATGAGACCGGCGGCCGCGATCTTTCTTCACCCTTTGACGACCCAAGCGTGATATTTGCGACCACCGAAGCGGAAACCAGGGGAGCTCCTGCGGGCGGCGGTGCGGCCCCGCGCGCCGAAGGACCCAGCCACACCAAGCTCTACAAGTCCCTCGATGAAGGCAAGACATGGACGGAAGTCGCGTCGAACCCGTTGACCACTGGGCGCGTTGGCGTGGCGGTGGCCATGCATACGAATGGACAGCGCATTTATATAGTGGGCGCTCCGAAGCCGAATGCCTCCGGACTCTTCCGCTCTGACGACCAGGGAGCCACGTGGAAACACATGGCTGCCGATGATACGCGCATCGGTGGCAGGGACTATATCTGCGGAGTCTGGGTGGACACGCAGAATCCCGACGTCGTCTACACACTGAGCACGGCCGCCTATAAGTCGACCGACGGCGGCGAGACGTTTACCCCCTTCAAGGGCGCTCCGGGCGGCGAAGACATGCACGACATCTGGATTGACCCAACAAACGGCAAGCGGATGCTGTTTGGCGTCGACCAGGGCGCAGCCATTACTTTTGACGGCGGGCTTACGTGGAGCAGCTATTACGCTTTGCCGGTTGCGCAGGTCTATCACATCTCCACCGACAACCGGTATCCCTATTGGGTCTATGCTTCTCAGCAGGACACCGGCGCTGTGGCGACGCGCACGCGCGGCGACGTGGGTACTATCTCAGAGGTCGATTGGATGCCAGTGCCCTCTTCCGAGTTCGGAACACTTACAGCGGATCCTCTCGACCCCAATATCATCTACGGCGTCGGTTACGGCGCCGCAGGGGGCGGCAGCGGTTTGGTGAAAATCAACTTGGCGACGGGTCAATGGGAAAACGTTGCGCCGAATTTTGGAGCGGATGCAACCAAGTACCGTTCGAGCCGGGACGCCTGGCGGAGAATTGATCCCTTCGATCCGCATGCGATCTATACCGACATGCAGTGCTTACTGGTGTCGCACGATCAGGCGCATTCGTGGAAGTCTTTCAGTCCCGACCTTACTGTGGAGAAGGGCAAACCGCCGGTTCCTTGCGGCACACCTTTGCCACCTGCAGCAGCAGCGGCGGCACCTGCCGGCGGACGCGGCGGTCCGCCACCCATCGTCATCAATGACTTTGCCATCTCGACCCGCCGGAAGGGCGTGTTCTGGACGGTCAGCAGCAATGGACAGATTTACAATACGATGGATAACGGCGCGCACTGGAACAATGTAAGCAACATTACAGACAGCGCGGGCGTTACCTTCAACACTATCGAATCGGGGCACAGCGACATCAATACCGCGTACGTCTCCGGGCATGCGGGAGGCGTCCAACCTGGCAGCCCCTTCGTCAACGCCCCGCTGATATGGCGCACGCACGACGGCGGTAAGACCTGGACCAAGATTGTCAACGGATTGCCCAGCGACCAGCCTACGGGAAGCTGGGTAAACGTGATCCGCGAGGATCCAAAACAGAAGGGCTTGCTCTTTGCCGGCACCGAGACCACGGTATATGTTTCCTTTGATGACGGCGAAAATTGGCAATCGCTGCGGCAGAATTTGCCCAGCACCTCGATCCGCGATATGGTGTTTCACACCGACGATCACATGAGTGATCTGGTGATTGGAACCTACGGCCGCGGTTTCTACGTCCTGGATGACACTACCCCGCTGCGCGAGATTGCCGCTAAGTCTCAGGCAATTGCAGCCGCGCCGTTCTATTTCTTCAAGCCCGGTGACGCCATCCGTGCCCGTGTCAGCGATAACTGGGACCAGCCCCTCAATCCCGAGTTACCGCACGCGCCCAACCCGCCCTACGGCGCCATCCTCTACTACCACCTGAGCCAGCCGCCTTCCGGCGAAATAAAACTGCAGGTGTTCGACGCAGCGGGCAAACTCGTCCGCACCATGTCAAGCATTCCGCCAGTGCTTCCCGACCGCTGGCCCTATCCCGAATACTGGGTAGCCAAAGGGTCTGATCTTGCCTTGCCGACCAAAGCGGGTACCGACCGCGCAAATTGGGATCTGCGTTACGACGATCCGCCGGCGTTCAGTCTTGACCTGGAAAACCAGATGAATGTGGCGCCCGGCGGATTTGTCACTCCCGGTCCGCATGGGCCGCAAGTGATCCCCGGCGTCTACACGCTGAAGCTCATCGTTGATGGACAGACCTATACGCAAACGGTCACCGTTCACAACGATCCGCGCGTCGGCGAGGGCACCAGAGTCATGGCCGACCTGCGTGCCAAGAACAAACTCATGATGTTGGCGTACAGAGGAGCCAGGGATTCCAATGCCGGAAACTCAGAAGTATTGGCAGTCCGCCAGCAGGTGGCCTCTTTGAAAGGCAACCAGCTTCCCGACGATGTGGCCAAGGCGACAAAGGATATCGACGTCAAGCTCGCCACTTTTGGCGGCGTGGTTGCGAGTCGTGAGGCTGGAGGCTTCGGCGGAGGCCGCGGTCGTGGCAACGCGCTTCCTCCCGGCGCTATCAAGCCGTTCAATACTCTGAACGGCAGCTTCGATGCGATTGTCAGCACATCGCAGGTCGGGCTGGACGAAGCGCCGACGCAAGCGGAGATTGATACTTGGAAAGACGACTGCAAGGATTACAACGCCACCGTGGCGGCGTGGAAAAAAATGCAGTCGCAGGATCTGGCCGCCTTCAACACGCTGCTCAGCCGAAACAATCTGAACCCGCTACATGTGGCTGCGAGCGCGCTAACCGGTCCGTCGTGCACCCTCACAACGCCAGCCGCGCCGGGGCCGTCAAGAGCGTCAGTCAAGAAATAGCGGATCCGTCGCGGACACACATTGCTCTTCGCCGGAGCAGCACTCGTGGCGTGGGCGTAGCCGCGCAACCCTGATCGCTCTGATCGAGGGTGATCCTGCGAAGGGAAAAAAGGGGAGGCAATTGCGCCTCCCCGGTGATGCTCGCGTACCCGCTGCGGCAGCGAAGGTCGCCGCAGCGCATAGTTGGTGGAAGGTTAGAAGGTATACTCCACGCCGAATTCGCCGCGGATGAGGGACCACGCGCGCTGGGCGTGAGGCAATAACACCGCGTTTCGTTAACCTGGTGCCCCCCGCAATAGCTAAGCTATCTTCCGGCGAATCACGGCGAAAACGCCCAGAATGCCGGTCGCGAGCAGTGACAGGCTGGCTGGTTCAGGGGTGATGTTTCGCGAATCGAGCGGGTAATTCGTGCCGGAACCGGAAGTGAGCGAAATTCCCAGGATCGGGTTGCCATTGGCATTGAGCACAAGAACATCCTCGAGAAACAGATTAAACTGCAATTGGCCAGCTGTGAAGCAGCCCAGATCGGCTGACATTCCGAATGCAAGAGGGGAGCCGAACGCCATTGCCTGCGGAGTCGTCGCAAAATTAGCTATGCCAAAGTTATCATAAGACAGCGAGGACAAAGGCACGACTTGATTTCCCGCCGTGGCGTCCAGGGTTTGGCAGCTGTTACTGCTTTCAGAGATCTGTACGCCGAAACTGAATTCGACGAAGGCCGGTCCCGTCAAGGAGCCATCAGTGAAGGTCAACAAATCATTTATGCTTCCAGAAGCGAAGCCAGCAGACTGGCCTCCCAGAAACTGCGATGGAATCGCGAAAGCGGATAGAAAAATGCCCCCCGCGCCGACTGTAACGAAGGCCTGAGCAAATCCCACGTCGCAGAAAGCGGATGTGGAACCCGTATTAATGCAGTTAGTGAGCGCGTCTGCCTCTGCATAAGCTGATGTGGAAACGCTACCCGCGGACGCCGGATGTGCGCCCAGCAGCAAGAACCCGAAGGCACAAACTAGAGATGCGAAGAGCTTCTTAGTCATCGAAAATCTCCTTAAACGTGCCGCATTGAACCGACCATTCCCGGGTTATGAAATTGCTGGCCTGCGATGCTCATCCCATGGGGCACAGTTTTCGACGAACACATGCGGACACGCGGCGTGTTTGCTTCCCCCCAAAGAGGTGGTACACAGCCCCCAGCCCATAGTTAATGGAACTACCATTCGCCTTCGCAGCACGTCGGCCTCCGTCAGAAACATTTATAAGAGCATTAAGTTGATAGAGAATTAAGGGCTTATGGCCGTGCGGTGCATGAGCTTGCAGCAGGCTGCAACCAAATGCACTCAATATGCAGAACTTGTTCGGTCTGGGCCACCGGCTTTGGAGAGAATTTACTTAAGAGCACAACAACTTCGCGACAGACAGACACTAGTCGGGAGGTCGTGGGTTCGAATCCCATCGGCTCCACCAAATTTCACAAAAGCACGGCTCATCGAGGTTCGTCCGGCACGTCCCGTTGAGCCGCGAGGGTCGCGGTTCGACCCCCAACACCTCTATTGAACTCTCAAGCCTATTTACGCGGATTGTGCTTGATCTGCGACCGGCACGGATGTCTTTTTCGCCGGTTTTTCGAGATAGAGCCAACGCAGCAGTATGTACCAGAGGAAAAGAAGCAGGACAAAGTCAATCAGTTGGGGAAGCGCATTCTGCAAGGGCAAGCCCGTGGAAATCGGCGGGCGACTCATGAATTGTGCCGATCGGTTTTGCGCAATCCAGCCAGCAACCGGCGCACTGAAAATGCTGATGAAATACAGCATCACTTGTGCAAGTAGGTACCCGAGGCCGATTGCACCAATGTAACTGTCCACCAGGGCTCGCTTGATCCGCTTAAACATGTTTCCTCCTTGCCGGGATTAAGCCGTATTGTTTCAGACACGTTATCGGGCCAGCGCTGTGCGCCCAACGAGAAAGCAGCCACGCGGCCGTAAGACTTGCAGCCGCCCAGAAAAGACCGAACGATGCAGGTATCAACATGAACTGGTCCGCTAGGCTGGTTCTGTGCGAAATGTAAGGCATGCCGCGGACCGCTATTGCTGTAGCCATGAAACCCACGACACTGGGAAAGGGTTCTGCTAAGGCGCGCACAGCGAACTCGAGCGAAAAGAAAACGAGCACAGCCACAGCGACAGCTGATATATGCGCAGCCACCAACGTTTCGCGTGCGGATTTCACGGTTCTATCCGGTTGCTACCCTGCGGCGGATTTGAAGGCGGCTGCGGCTTCTTCGGCGCGGTTATACACGTCGAAAACTGTGAGCAGTCTCGTCATTTGCAACATGTCCCGCATGCGCGTGTTGAGATTCGCAAGTTTGATTTCGCCACCGGAGTTTTTTGCCGCCGCGTAAAGGCCCGCCAGCGTGCCGAGGCCGCTGCTGTCGATATACGAGACTCCGCCAAGATCAAGCACGACCCGGTTGGAAGTGGCGAGCTCGTCCTTGACGACTTTGCGCAAGTGAGCTGACTCCTCCCCGAGCACAAGCCTTCCGGAGCACTCCACAATTGTGGCGTCGCCGTGCTTGCGAGCCGTGGCGTGTAATGTCATTGGCGCCTCCAACGCAATCCCCACGAGCGCGTAGCAGATCCGAGCGAGATACCAGCCGGCGCGGGAATCAACGAAACTCTATGCGGCTATTTTGAAGAATGCAAGTCTGCAACGGCGGGAATACGAATCGCGGCACCAGTTGTTGCGAAAGTCACGGAGCTTGCGCAGCGACCACACCGATATCCACCGTGGCGTTCCCTTTCTTCATCGACGGCACGGCGCAAATGTACAACAGCACGCCCGACACCGGCGCGCGAACATCCTCAATCGTCTTGCCGAAGAAATCCGTAATGTAGCCGAGCTTCATTCCCTGCTGCACAAACGTGCGCTTTTCCACGAGCGGATAGAAAATCCCGTCGTGAGCGCTGGTTCCCGTAACTACCTTCGCAAACCAAACCGGATTTTCGACGGGAGTCACCGTTCCTGGCAGCATTTTCAGGTAGCGCATCACATTCACCGAACCGCGCACAAGCATCTCGACGTCGTCAGGCTCGACAGTGCCGGCGTAGCCAGCTTCGGCGGTGATGGCTGGCTTGCCGCGAGTCAAAGCCGTGTTGTCGAGATAGCGCGAATCGTTCGGATCTTTCGTGCGGCCTTCATCGATGATGATGTTGTCGAGCCCAAATGCGAGGACCATTTCATGGGTGGTCGCGTCGAGTTTTTCGTTTCCCGTTTTTGGCCAGTAGCTATACGGCCGCAAATTCTCGTCCAGATCACCGCCATGCAAGTCGATCAGGTAATTGCACGGCTCAACGACTTCCTTCGTAATCAGCCACGACGCGCGCTGCGTTTGCGTTCCGTCGGCTTTTCCCGGGTACATGCGATTCATGTTTACACCATCGACTGGGTTTACGTGCGGCACTTTCTGCTCGAACGAATTCACGTTCACGAGCGGAACCAGAATCACGGTGCCGGAAATTTCCTTTGCATCGAGATGCTGAATCAATCGCTCGACCGCGATGATCGAAGCGTACTCCGTCCCGTGCGCGCCCGAAACGATGGCCAGCACGGGCCCGGGCTTCGCGCCATGAACTACGACGACAGGAATATTCGTCGCCGCATCCACGCCCGCGGGCACATTGATGTAGCCTGTGGCCTTCTCGCCCGGCGCGGCGCTCGCGGTACCCACGGTGAAATTCGTTTGCTGCCCGCGAACCGTCAGCGCGACGAATCCGGCGATGGCGAAAACCAAAAACGCCTTCACTAAATAGATAAATGAGCGGGACATGCGCCCTCCTTAGAATTTTCGGGAGGGTGAGAAGCTACTACGGCCGAACGCTGGAACACAAGAGATTGGTTCGCGCGGGAGTTTGGCGGGCGAGGAACGCCGGCTGATGTCCTTACTTGAACCAGTTATAGCCAACCGTAAACAGCACGCTGGCGTTCAGGCCGGGATTGAAGGTACCGAGACTCGCGTTCGAGTGATGCACGAACTGAATCTCGAAATCCCACGCGCGCTTCGGCCGCGTGAACACGTGGAAACCAAGCGCTCCCTGTGGCGTGAAATTCACATACGAGGTGTTTCCAGCCGGCACATTTGACGAAGTGAACAGAACGCCACCGGCGATTAAAGCGTACGGCGCAATTTTGTGATTGCTGGTGAAATTCCATTTGAAGATTACCGGTTTTATGCTGGCGCCGTACACCGTTCCACCCGGCTGCATCACCAAGTACAACGGCATGAAGTCCCCGGCGAATTCGAAATTCCCGCGCGCCCAGCCGTGCAGATGCTCGCTGGTTACAACTCTGCCCACTCGCGCGCCCGCAATTATGAATTGCGTATTCGACGAGTGCAGCACTCCTGTTCCGCCGCCAACAAACGGCTCGAGTTCCCACGTGCCGCGCGTCAACGATTGCGACGGAAGCCCCTGCGCGTGTGCAACCGGCGGAGCGAAAAATGACGCGACGATGGCTCCGAGCGCCAGTGCAACCGCGGCAAATGGAAATTTCATCCGTGATGCCTTATCCGCACAAATCCTACGCGCATTTTGCAGCACGACAGCCTAACAATTCCGCGCGGAATGTGCAAAAAAAAGCGTCACACCATCAACGAGTCAATTTTTCGCGCCGAAACCGCAACAAATTTCCGTTGTCGGCGCTGCTTTCAGTTAAAATACGCGCCCTATGGCCAAAATTACTTTTCTGGGCGCGGTGGGAACCGTTACCGGTTCAAAATATCTGGTCGAAGCGGGCGGGAAACGCTTGCTGGTTGATTGCGGGCTCTTCCAGGGCCCGAAACCGTTGAGGCAGCGCAACTGGGATCAACTGCCCATCGATCCATCAACGATTGACTGGATCGTCCTGACGCACGCGCACATTGATCATACGGGGTATTTGCCGCGCATCGTGCGCGACGGTTTTCGCGGGCCGATTTACGCGAACGCGGCGACGCGCGAACTCGGCGAATTGCTCCTGCCGGATTCAGCGCACTTGCAGGAAGAAGACGCGCAATACATCTTGAAGAAAGGTTATTCAAGCCACAAGCCGCCGCTTCCCCTCTACACCGTCGCGGATGCGCAGGCCGCGCTCACGCGCTATCAGGAAATTCCGCGCAAAGACCCGTTCACCATCAGCCCGCAATTCACGGTGAAACCGACGGACGCGGGACATATTCTCGGTTCATCGTCCCTGCAAATCACCATCACGGAAAATGGGAAATCCGCCGTTGTAGTTTTTTCCGGAGACGTGGGCCGTTACGACCAACCGATCTTGAACGACCCGGAGCCGATTGCGAAAGCCGATTACATTTTGTGCGAATCGACCTACGGCGACCGCGACCATCCGAAGGATTCGCCTTACGACGCCATTGCCACGATTGTGAATCGCGTCGTCAAGCGCGGCGGCGCGATTGTGATTCCCGCGTTCGCCGTGGGACGCACGCAAACGCTGATGTACATCTTACGGCAGCTTGAAGAGCGCCAGCAGATTCCAAAGTTGCCGACGTTCGTCGACAGCCCGATGGCCATCAACGTTACGGGTTTATACGTGCGGCACAAGGAAGATCACGGTTTGCAGTTTACGCGCGAGGAGCAAAGCGGCAATCACGATCCATTGAACACGCATGAAGTCCACATGACGCGAACGGTTGAGGATTCAAAAGCGATCAACAACATCAAGACGCCATGCATCATTATCTCCGCGAGCGGCATGTGCACGGGCGGGCGCATCCTGCATCACCTGGCGCGGCGCTTGCCCGACTCGCGCAACGCTATCATTCTGGCAGGCTACCAGAGCGAA
>DASRQP010000208.1:0-3453 GCA_035696585.1 Candidatus Acidiferrales bacterium
GCACTACGAAATCGTTGACTCTCACGGCCGGTCGCTCGCGGAGCCTCCCGAAGTTGAGAAACCGCGAACTGCGCGTAATCAGCGCCCGTTGATTCTGGTTGTGGATGAGGACCCGCAGGCGCGCTTGCTCCTGCGCACGCAGCTTGAAGCGGATGGTTACACGGTTGAAGCGGTCGCAGACCCAACCATGGCCGTAACCCTCCTGCGGCATCGCTCGCCTGTCACATTGATTTGCGAAGCCGAAGCGTTTCCCGGCTCCGTACCTGACGGCGAAATGTCCGGCTACGATCTGTGCGTCATCGTGCGGCGTAATCCGAAATATTCGCGCATGCCGGTGATCTTGACCACACGCACAGGAATGCCCTCGGATTTCGCCACCGCGCACGCGCTGGGCGCAACGGTGTGCGTCGCGAAGCCCTATGATCTGGACCGCGTCGCGAATCTGGTGCGCATGCTTGCACCAGTGGACGCGACTTAGCACTGAGCAAAGTTCAAACCGTTGAAACTGCTTTGAAAGGATGACACCCGTGACACTCTCAGGCCTGCTGGAAGAGAAAAAACGCAAACGGCGTCACCCGCGAACCAAGATGCGCAAAGTCTTTTTGGTGGCCTGGCAGGGCGGCGGACGCCGCGGGGCCAGCCGCGCGCGTAATGTTTGTCTCGGCGGAATTTACATAGACACCAGGAATCCCGCGGACGAGGGCGAAATCCTGGACTTATTTTTTGATACGCCGCAGGGTGAAGTGCAAACGCGCGCCATCGTTCGCAGCATGCATATGGGCCGCGGCATGGGAGTGGAGTTCATCGGCTTGAGTTTTCTGGAGCGACGCCGACTGCATGTCATGTTGAAGGATCTTCTGGTCACTGAGGAAGTCGCGGAAGCCGCCGTTTCCGCTTAATCCTGATCGGCGTCTAGTCCACGCGCTGGTTTCGGCGTACGTAACTTCTGTCTGATCTCCGCCTGCATCCTTATCAAAATCTACGAGGATATCTCTGCGAACATTGCCGGACGTGCGCTGGCGTGCAACCCCAGCGGCGTGCGCGGGCATCGCAGCGGAGCGGGGATTGGTGTCGCCGGTGCGGCGGAAGGCTTCGCAGACGCGCCGTGGTGCAGACATTTTGCCGGCAGCGTGCGCCATCGCAGGACGATTTCGGGACAATTGCAGGGACAATCCATCGCGAATCGGTTAGAATTTTTGCCGCTGCTGTGGCTGTCGCGCATTGCGGGCCGCGGCGCGTGGCTCGCGCACAACAATACTCGGAGGCTAAGGAATGCGGCAAAGGTTCGCGCTACTGGGAACACTTCTGGCGGTTTGCCTCATTCTTTCTGGCGGTTGCGGCTCGAACTCAAATTCGTCGACGACGCCGGTGATTTCGTCCATGTCGCCATCCACGAAACCCGCGGGCGAAGGTGGATTCATTCTTTCGGTCTCCGGCACGAACATGAATGGTTCCTCCGTAGTGCATTTCGGCACGGACAATCTGACGCCCGCGCAAGTGCTGAATCCTCCCTGCCCCACGGGCATGAACTGCATCACGACGCTCGAAGTCGGCGTGCCGCCCGTCGACGTGGTCAACGCGGGAACCGTGCAAGTTTCCGTGACGACAGCGTCGCAGAATTCCGCCAACGTGAATTTCACTGTTGCTTCGCCGCAGATTCTGACCATTTCGCCGATGGCCGTGGCGGCGGGCGGGGCGAGTTTTCCTCTGACGGTGACTGTGCTGAACGCAGCGCCGAACGTGCAGATAAATTTTGGCGCCATGACTCCGCTGGTGCCGACCGGGCCCGTGTCCTGCAATCCCGCGACAGCGTGCGCCGTCCAGGTTCTTGTGCCAAAGACTGCGATTGCAACCGCGGGAACCGTCACGCTGACCATTGCGAACCCAAAGGCGACGAAAGGCGGCACGGCAACAGCCAGTTTCCTGGTTGCAGGCTCAGGCCAATTCCCGATCGAGCAATCCGTGAACGCAGGAACGCCGGGAAACGCCGCGAGCACGCATTCTTCGGTTTCCGACGGCGGGCTTTTTGTGGCGTTTGATTCCAAGGCGACGAATCTAGCCAGCGGCGCGACGAACGGGCTGTCGCAAGTCTATCTCGCGCAGAACTGTCTTGGTTCGGGCGGCAGTTGCACTGCGAAGGTGACGCTGGTTTCTTCCGCCTCCGGCGGCCCTGGCGCGGGAGGAGTGATTGGCAGCGATCGCCCGGCCATTTCCGCCGACGGGCGTTTCGTCGCGTTTGAGAGCGACGACACAAATCTGGTTTCAGGCGCAACACAAGCCGTCGAGCAAATTTATCTCTACGATACTTGTAGCACGATTTTCGGCGCCGTCACAGGTTGCACGCCGAAGATGACGCTCGTGAGCCAGGGCGCGGGAAGCGCCGAAGGAAATGCGCCCAGCACGAGTCCATCCATCAGCGCGTTCGGCCTTTATGTCGCGTTCCAGTCATCCGCGACGAATTTGACTGCGACGACCGTCCCCGCCGGCACGCAGCAGATTTATCTCTTTGCAAGTTGCAACGCGATGAGCGGAGCAGTCAGCGGCTGCAAGCCGGACTTGCAGCTTTTTTCTACGGACGCCAATAGCAATCCCGGCGACAACAATTCTGTTCTTCCCTCGGTCGATCCCGCGGGACTTACCGTGGCGTTTCAATCGGTCGCCGACAATATCGTCGCCGGCATTGCGTCGAATGGCGCGCAACAGATTTATCTCCGCAACACATGCCTGGCCAGCACACCGTTTTTGCAGACAGGCTGCCAGCAGCAGACCGTGCTCGTCTCCGCCGATGCGGGAAACAAGCCGGGCGCGGCCGACAGTGTGACGCCCGGAATCAGCAATGGCTCGTTTGTGGTGTACGCGACGCGCGCGGCGAATTTACTGCCGGCGAACGCGACAGGCCAGCAAATCCTCGGCACAAATATTTGTATCGGTATTCCGTCGACAGTTTCGTGCACGCCTTCGGGGAATTTAATGCTCTCCGTGGATCAAACGGGCTTGCCCGGCCAGGGCGACAGTTCGAATCCGGCAATTGCCGGGACGCGCGCTGTGTTCACATCACTCGCAACGCTTGTGCCCGGCGCTACGGGCCAGCAAGTATACGCAGCGAATGCGTGTATTCCGCCACTGGCACCGTGCTCGGCGAGCACCACGCTGATTTCCGTGGATGCGCAGAGTAATCCGCTCGGTGGGGATTTTGGCGCCGCGGGCGGCGGAGGCTACGCCACGTTTTCGACGGCCACGTCCCCCACACCACAAGTTTTCCTCGCCGCCCCACACTAGCGCGCGCGGTGGTGCAGGCCTGCCTGCCGCAGGCAGGCTTCAGCCTGTGTGCACCTCTCCACCACACACCCGCCTCCTCTGACGAATCGATTCTCGCAGTCTGGCGCGCACTTGCCATTTTTCCGCAAAAACTTGACTTACCTAACTCAGTGATGTTATAAGCGAGTTACCTTG
>DASRQP010000209.1:0-3121 GCA_035696585.1 Candidatus Acidiferrales bacterium
AGCCGCTACAGCCAACGGCTGCGCCCAGGTGAACGTGAAATCAATGGGAGTATGCAAGAAGGGAAGAGAAGAGTGCAGCACCCATAGCGGCATCGTGACTACGGGGAATAGAAAACCGGCAAACACCAGCAAGCCGGCGGCGATTGTGGCGATCGAAGTAGGCGCGCCGATAATCGAGTACGTCCACCCAAATAAATAACCCCACACTGGCCCATACGCCCGGCTCATGTACGCGTACGTTCCGCCTGCCTCCGGGATCGCCGCTCCCAGTTCTGCCGCGCAGAGCGCTCCAAACAGCGAGAGCACGCCGCCGATCACCCATGCCAGCGTTACCAAACCCACTGTGCCGGCCTCTTGCGCCATGTTCGCCGGCTTTATGAAAATGCCGGTGCCAATCATCGTTCCCACGACGATTGCCGCCGCCGCCCACGGTCCCAGCCCGCGAATCAACCCGGGTTGTTTATTCGCCGTGTTCATGTCGAAGCTCATATCGAAGCCGCCGCGCCATCTCCCGAATCCTGCTCTCTTGTCTTCTGCGGATGCGTCAAACTCATAGCCGAACCCACGGCGAATGTGATAATCGTGCCGGCCAGCACATACCACGTCCACGCCAGCGGCGTCCAAAAATGTATCGCCGTCATTCCAAGCAATCCCGCGACCATCCCCGCAATCGCCCCTCGCGCCGTCGCGCGCGGATTCCAAATCACCAGTAGAAACGTCCCCAGCAAGCTCCCGTACGTAATTGACGCTATCGTCAGCCCGGCCACCAGCACGGGCCCCCACCGAATCATCCCAAACAATCCCAGCAGCACGCCCCAAAATATCGTCCACTGTCGCGAACGCCGCAACTGCCTCGCCGAATCATTTACGTCCACTCCGCGCGCGCGAGAAAAATCAATCATGCTCGACGACGCCAGTGAATTCAGCGAGCCGCTCGCGTTCGACATCGCCATCGCGAAAATCGCCGCCAGCACAATGCCCACCAAACCAACGGGCATTTGCGTCACGATAAACTCCGGGAAAATCCGGTCCGCGTCGCCGCCCGGAATGGCAAACGGAATGCGCAACCGGTAAACGTACAGCATCACGCCAATCAACAAGAACAGCAAGAATTGCACGAAAATAATCACGCCGCTTGTCAGCAGCGCTTTCTTGCTGTCGCGTTCCGATTTCGCGGCCAGCAACCGCTGCACCATCGTCTGATCCGTTCCGTGGCTCGCCATTGTCAGGAACGTTCCGCCGATCAGCCCCGACCAAAATGTATAGCTCTGCGTCAGGCTGAAATGAAAATCGAAAACGCGCAGCTTATCTCCTCCCGCAGCCGCTGCATGCACAACGCCCGTCCAACCGAATGGAATCCGGTGCAGCAAGAGGAAAAACGCCACGACCGACCCCGCGATGTACAGGCAGAATTGCATCACGTCCGTCCAAATCACCGCGCGCATTCCGCCCTGGAAAGTGTAAAACAACGTCAGCAGCGTAATCACCGCCACCGATACGCGGTCGCCCGTGCCCAGCAGGATGCTGACCACTTTCCCAATCGCCGCGAATCGCACGCCTTCCGCGAGCGCGCGCGTCACCACAAAAATGCTCGCCGCCGCCGATTTCGTCCGCGTGCCGAATCTTCTTTCGAGTAACTGGTAAGCCGTATAAAATTCGCCGCGGAAATATTGCGGGATTAAAATGATGCACAGGATGACGCGCGCCACCACGTACCCAATCACCAATTGCAGGAATTCCAGATTCGTCGCGTATGCGATGGCCGGCGTGCCGATAATGGTCAGCGTGGAAGTTTCCGTGGCGACAATCGAGCAGGCCAGCGCCCACCACGGCGCGGTGCGGCCTCCGAGGAAGTAATCGCGAATCGTCCGCTGGCTGCGCCCGTATGTGGCGCCGAACAGCGTGACGCCCGCGAGGTACACAACTATGATTACAACGTCGATTGTGCCGATGCGCATCGCGTGGCGTCCGCTTGCGGCGAACTCGCTCCGTCCGCTGAAGCCGCGCGATGCTATCCGCCTTGTTCGCGCTGTGTCAACCACTCGTCTCGCACGCGTGGCACGTGTAGCGCCCACGTTTAGGTGGGCACTCTATGCGGCGCAGCGTGCGGCAAAAGGAGCTGCGTGACGCATGGACGTCTTCCTCGGCTTTGACGCTGGCGGCACAAAAACGACGTGTGTCGTCCTCGACGCTGCCGGTCACCCTCTCGCCGAAACCACCGGAGGCCCTGGTAATCCTTTGCGTATCGGATTTGCGGAAGCATCCTTCGCGCTCGAAGACACTGCTCTGCGCGCGCTCCGTGAAGCCCGCCAGGAAACTGAAAACGTCCGCGCCATTTGTGCAGGCGTCGCCGGGGCCGGACGTCCACGCATCGCGCGTCGCCTGGTCTCCTATCTTAGCCACGCATTCCCGCAAGCCACCGTTCGCGTCATCACCGACATCGAAATCGCTCTCGAAGCCGCTCTCGCTCAGGGTAACGTCGATAGCCGCGCGAACGAAGCAGGGATTGTCATCGTGGCCGGCACAGGCTCTGCGGTCTGCGGACGCAATTCCGCGGGAAAAACGGCTCGCGCCGGTGGCTGGGGTCCGTGGATCGGCGATCCAGGGAGTGCCTACGACATTGGCCGCCGCGCCGTCGAAGCAGCTCTGCGCGCTCGCGATCATCTCGGCCCACCGACTGCGCTTGGTGAAAAAATCCTTCGCGCCGAGGAAGCCGCCGCCCCCGTCAAAATTCAAGACTGGGACACGATTCTTGAGCGCATCGCCAAGCGTCCTGACGCCGTTTTACCAAAACTTTTTCCCGTCGTAGTCGAAGCTGCCGCTGCCGGAGATGCCATCGCGCAGGAAATTCTCGTTAGTGCCGCAAAATCCCTCGCGAGCCTTGCAAAGGCCGTTATCGATTCGCTGGGTCTCGCGGATCAGTCCTTCACCGTATCCAAATCCGGCGGCGTCTTCGGACGCAGCGCGCATCTCGACGCCGCTCTTGATCAGGAGTTGACGCGCATCGCCCCCAACGCGCATATCGGCTCGCTTCGCATTTCGCCCGCCAGTGCTGCCGCCGAACTCGCGCGCAAAAGCATCACGGACATTGCCGCTGATGGAAGATGAACTCACTGCCCGC
>DASRQP010000210.1:0-10959 GCA_035696585.1 Candidatus Acidiferrales bacterium
CGAACCCCGAGTATTCGGACAGGTTGGGGTTTGTCGTCGGCCCCGTCGTGCCCGTTCCCGCGAATGCCTGCACAAATGTGTCATTCGCGTCGCCGCCCGTAAAGCAGCCCGCGCCGCCACCGTTCAAATTACAGCCGAAAGCCTCGAGGCTGTTGAAGGTGTACTGGCCCGAGAAGTTGCCCGGGAAAAAATTGGCGATGCGATCGATCATAAAGTGCGCACCGGTCTTAATAGTGTGTGCGCCGTGAATCCACGAGACAGTGTCATCGAATTCGCTGCGTTTGATATTCGTGAATCGCGGACTGAAAAAATTGCGTCCGGCTGTCAGAACCGAACCGTTAGCGCCGGGATTGAAGACCGTGACCTGCGGCAGATCGCTATTGGCGAATCCCGGCTCGTTGTCGCGGGCGTAATTGAATTGGAATACGTTGACGAGCGTTGGACGCAGCGTCGAAGTCAGAGTCGCGGTCAGCGTGTCGGAAGTGACGTCCGACGCGCCCGTATGCTCAGACGAATTCTGGGGACCGCCGCTTTCCAGGTTCAATCCGGTGAATCTCTGCGCGTTGTAACGCGCTGAAAGCATTTCATTCGAGCTTATGTGCCAGTCCACTTTTGCCAGGTAAACGTTCTGGTTGAAGGTGGAGCTCCAGGAATTCGCGCGAGCCGTGAGGTAATTAATGGCGGTCGTTTCATTAGCGTCCGCGGGGATAAAGCCCGGCGGCAAATTCAGGAAGACGAAATTGGCGACCGTGTTCCGCTGGCCATCGTAATCGAAGAAGAAAAACAACTTATCCTTTACGATCGGGCCGCCAAGGTCGCCGCCGAATTGGTTGAAGTGATACGGCTGGCGCGGTTTGCCCTTGGCGATTTGTATCGGATCGTTGGCGTTCATCGAGCGGTCACGGTAAAACTCGAAAGCCGAGCCATGGAACGAATTCGTGCCGGATTTGGTCACGACGTTAATCACCGCGCCGCCGGCATTTCCCAGTTCCGCCGAATAATCATTGGAATTGACCTGAAATTCCTGCACCGCATCCTGGCTGAATTGGTAAGGCGCGCGGCCGGAGCCGGTGCGTCCTAGCGTCTGGCCGAAGAACGTGTTGTTGTTGTCCGAGCCGTCCACGACAAGTGAATTCAAAGTGCCGCGCTGGCCCGCGAAGCTGATATCTCCGCCGCGATTATCGGTGGTGACGCCGGGAGTAAGCAAAACGAAGTTGATGAAGTTGCGCCCATTCGTGGGCAGATCCGCGATGGCGCGCTCGTTGACCGTGGAGTTTACTGCGCTCTTCGTGGTTTCGACGATCGGCGCTTGCCCGGATACCGTAACCGTCGATTGCTGGCTCGCCAGCGGCATCGAGAGATTCAGTGTTATGCGGCCGCCGACCGTCACAATAACGTTCTCCTGAGTTAAGGTTGCCAGTCCCGGCTTTTCGGCAACGACTGTATAGGTTCCTACTGGCACCACCAAAAACGTGTAGAGCCCGTCTGCGTCGCTTGTAGTTGTGAAGCTGATTCCTGTCTGCGTGTTCGTGGCTTTCAAATTAACGGCAGGAACAGCCGCGCTGGACTGGTCGGTGATCGTACCTTGAATCGAACCTTGGTTCGCACCCTGGCCGGATGCCATTCGTGTAAAGGTAAGAATTAGAAAGAAGGTGGCCAAAAAAACCGAGAGCTTTCGAACGCGCATGATATTCCCCCCAGGGTGCCGGACCTTAAAATAGTTGCCCTATCGGTTCCGGAAAGATAAGGATAATACGCAAGAGCGAGGGCGGACGCAAATGGTAGTCTGCCGCTGCCAGATCGAGGACGGAGTTCCGCGGGAACGTTGCAGGTTGAAACGCGAGGCGTCGAACCCTCCTAGCCTATTTACGCATGGACACAGGCAACCCCAGCGCTCCGCAGGGGTTCTTTTCAATATGCTAAACTGGATAGACAAACCCGGAGGGCATCCGGCGTAACGCGCCAGTTATGGCTGAGTTTGTTTGCAAAGTGGGGGACACCACTGGGCACGTTTTCCAGCAATTGGAGACCGCCCAGACCGAAGGAGAGGCTCGCCAGTAGCTCGCCGACCGCGGGTTTTATGTTTACACGGTGCGGCCCAATCTGAGTGTCACGCGGGCCATGAGCGGCTTTCGCGGAGGCCGCAAGCTCCCCACAGCCGATTTTCTGATTTTCAACCAGCAATTTAACACCTTGGTGAAAGCAGGCCTGCCGATTTTGAAGGCGCTCGATTTGCTGGCGGATCGGGCGGCGCTTCCCAAGATGCGGCCGTTTCTTAACGATGTGCGCTTGCGGGTGCGCGACGGAGAGCTGTTGTCTGACGCATTTGAAGCCACCGGTGCATTTCCGATGGTTTACGTCACGTCGTTGCGCGCCGGAGAGAAGAGCGGCGATTTGTCGGGAGTGTTGGATGATTACATTACATATCAACGCGTCACCACGGGAATACGCAAGAAGCTGATCGGCGTGCTGATTTATCCGGCGATTCTGATTTTTGTGGCAACCTGCATCGTTTCTTACCTGGTGGCCTACGTGATTCCGCAGTTCGCCAGGTTATATCAGGACTTGGGCACTACTCTTCCAGTCCCCACGCAATTTTTGATAACCGTTGTCGTGGGCTACCGAATCTGGCTGCTGACGTTCGCGGCAACTATAATCTTCGGTGCGATTTTCCTGTTTTTGTGGTCGAAGACCAGCCGTGGCGGCCTCGTGCTGGATCGGGCGAAATTGAAAATGCCGGTTGTGGGCGACGTGTGGATCAAATTTCAGATGGCGCAGTTTACGCGAACGCTCAGCACGCTGTTGCGCGGGGGAACGCCCCTGGTGGCAGCCCTTGAGACCGCCGCGAATGCGATGACAAGCCGCCTGGTAGCCGGTTCCGTACACGACGCGGCCAAGCAGGTGCGCGAAGGCGGCTCGCTCCACGCGGCACTGGCTGGCACGCACATGATTCCCGATCTTGCCCTCGATATGATTGAAGTCGGCGAGGCGTCTGGCGCGCTCGCTCCCATGCTCGGAAGCATTGCGCAATTTTACGAGGAGGAAACCAACCTGAAGACGGCTGCGCTCATCTCGATTATAGAGCCGGCTGTTCTCATCTTGATCGCCTCGCTCATCTTTTTCATCATGGTGGCGCTGTACCTGCCGCTGTTTTCCCTCCAAGTCGGCGGCCCGGGATAAGAGAATATGGCGACTACGAATCGAGATTTGCATCCGGAACGGGGCCGCGACGATGCGGCCGAACGCGAACGCACGCAGATGCTCGCGGAGCGCTACCGTGTGCCTTTTATTGACATGACGGAGCAGAGAATCGACCCTGAATTGTTCCATTCCATTCCCGCGGAGCTGATGTTCCGCTACAACTTCGTGCCTCTCGAGGCCCACAATAATTCGCTTGTCGTCGTGGTTTCGGATCCCAGCCAATTGCTGGTGAATGACGAATTGTCGCTGCTGCTCGGCAAGAAACTGATCATCCGCGTTGCCACCGCCACGCAGATCGGCGACCTGCTGAAACGCACGGAGCAATCCCAGCGCGTCCTCGATCAGGCGACGGAGGGATTCACGCTCCAGGTCGTCAGCGACGAAGAGGGCGACGAAAACATTTCGATGGACAAGCTCACCAGCGATTCGGGTGTGAGTCCCGTCGTCCGCCTGGTTGACACTGTTATTTTTACGGCGCTCGAACGGCGCGCCAGTGACATCCACATCGAAACGCGCAACTCCGAAGTCGCGGTGAAATACCGTATTGACGGCGTGTTGCAATACGCCATGCAGCCGCTGGCGAAGGAATGGCATTCCACGATTCTCTCGCGCATCAAAGTCATGAGTGAACTCGATATCGCCGAGCGGCGCGTCCCCCAGGATGGCCGTTTCCGCGTGCGTTACAAAGGCCGATTCATTGATTTCCGCGTTTCGATCATGCCGTCGATTCACGGCGAAGATGCCGTGTTACGCGTGCTGGACAAAGAAACGCTAAGTGAGAAATTTCGGACGCTGAACCTCGACGTAGTGGGCTTCGCCGAACACGATGTACGCAAGTTCCGGCGCTACATTCGCGAGCCTTACGGAATGGTGCTGGTCACGGGCCCTACAGGCTCGGGCAAGACGACCACGCTTTACGCCGCAATCAATGAAATCAAGACCGACGAAGACAAAATCATCACCATCGAAGATCCCGTCGAATATCAGGTCCGCGGCATCACCCAGATTCCGGTGAACGAAAAGAAGGGACTGACGTTTGCTCGAGGCTTGCGGTCGATTTTGCGTCATGACCCGGACAAAATCATGGTCGGCGAAATTCGCGATCAGGAGACGGCGCAGATCGCCATTCAATCGGCCCTCACGGGACACCTGGTATTCACAACCGTCCACGCCAACAACGTCACCGACGTGATTGGCCGTTTCATCAACATGGGGGTCGAACCATACAACTTCGTTTCCGCCTTGAACTGCATCCTCGCGCAGCGCCTGGTGCGCGTGATTTGCCCCAACTGCAAAAAACAGGTTCAGCTTCCCCCCGAGGTACTGCAAGAGGCTGGCCTCGACCCAAAAGAATGGGCCGACGTTGCTTTGTATGAGGGCACCGGCTGCCTGGAGTGCTCCGGCAGCGGATTCCACGGACGAACTGCCATCTGCGAATTGCTCGACCTCTCGGACCGCATCCGCGAGATGATCATTGACCGCCGGCCAAGCTCTGAAATCAAGCGCGCGGCGAAGGAAGAGGGAATGGAGTTCCTCCGCGAATCGGGGCTCGCTCGTGTGCGCGCGGGAATGACAACTCTGCGAGAAATCAATAAGGTGACGTTCATTGAGTAGTCTGACGAGCATTCAGCCAATGGATCAGCGCAGCAGCTCGCGCGGACGTCTGTTCGGTTGGCTCGACGCCATGCCGCATCCCGCCACGGTGCTGGAAATTGCGGCGACGCACGTGGCGGCCGCCCGATGGGGCCATGCAACACATCTTTCCGGATTCGCGGCCGAGTCCTTACCTGACGGCGCGATCGTTCCTTCCGCTACTCAGCAGAACATTCTGGACCAGGATGCCGTGCGTACAGCAATTCGCGGCGTGCTCTCTCGCGTGCCGGTCCATGGAGAGGAAGTCGCGCTGCTCGTTCCCGACGCGGTGATCCGTGTTTTCATTTTGCCCTTCGAGACTTTTCCGCGACAAGCGGATGACGCGCGCCCTCTTTTGCGTTGGCGGTTGAAGAAAAGCCTGCCGTTCGATGCGGAAGAAGCGGCCATATCGTGGATGCGGCAGTCGGGCCGCGAAGGGAAAATCGAAATTGTTGCCGCCGTGGCGCGTCAGAAAATAACTCGCGAATATGAATCCGCGCTCGAGGCCGAAGGTCTTTTTGCCGGTGTTCTCCAGAGCTCGACGCTAGCGACTCTACCTTTGCTTGAACCGAATGTGGCCACGATTCTCGTGCGAATGAGCGGTCGCAATTTGACTACCGTGATCGTTCGCGGCGAGACACTCTGCGTATACCGTTCGACGGAGTTGGGAACCGAAACCGATGTCCTCAAGCCGCAGGCGATTTTCGACGAGGTCTTTCCTGCGCTCGCCTTTTATCAAGATACGTGGGGCGGCAAGGTTGAGCAATTGCGCATCGCGGGTTTCGGCGTGGGCGAGGAAAACTTGCGCGAAATGCTGGGACGCGAAATCGGATGTCCCGCCGAGCCTCTCGCGGCCTCGAGCGAATTCTCGGCCGAAGCCAGATCGCTGGTCGCGCAGGGACTGGAATCCTTGGTGGGTTGGCAATTAAACCGTGGCGCCTAGCGGCAATCAGGAGAATTTTGCAATCACGTGAAGACTCGTTTCAATCTCGCGTCATCGCCGCTCGAAAACAACCGCCGGTTCATCGCGACCGCGGTTACGGTGGGAATCATTGCGGTCGCAGCGTTGTTTTTTCTTTCCGTCCATGCAGTGCGGGCACGCCGCACCAATGGCGCAATCCGCGCGGACATCAGCCGGTTCGAGGATCAGATCCAGGCGTCGCAACGCGAACAGGAACGGCTCCGCGTGAAACTTAAGGATCCGAAGACTGTCGAAGTGATGAACCGCGCCCAGTTTCTCAACAACCTCATCGGGCAGCGGACTTTTCCGTGGACAAAAATGTTCGCGGACCTGGAACAAATTCTTCCTCCCGGCGTGCGCGTTGTCAGCATTTCGCCGCAAATGGATAAAACGGGCCACGTGAAAGTGATGCTAGTGGTAAGCGCAGTAAACGACGAACAGAAGATGAAGTTTGTGCGTTCCATCGTGGCATCGCCGGCCTTTTCAAGTGTGAGGCCGACGCAGGAGAGCCATCCAGAGAAGGTGGCGACGGGAAACACGGGCGCCGTCTTGCTTTCGCTGGAGGCGCAATACGCAACAATATGACGCCCAGAAACAATTCGCGGAAATGGAAGCTGGGCGTGAAGATCGCGCTGGCCTGCCTGCTGGTTCTCGATGGCGCGCTGATTTTTGCCAATGTGCGGATAGCCGGCGAAGCGCCGCAGTTGCAGGCTCAAGAGCGCAATCGTCTGGCGCAAAAGGAGAAGTTGCTCGCTGCCGACGTTGCAAAGGAACAAGCCGTCGAGAAGCATCTACCGGACGTTGGCAAGGAATGCGACGCTTTCTACCAGCGCAACTTGCTTCCCGAATCGTCCGGTTATTCGACTGTGATTTCCGACCTTGGCGAAATGGGCAAGCAGGCGGGAGTCCAGATCAGCGGCACCGGCTACCACGAAGCCGCCGTGAAGGATCGCGGCTTGAGCGAAGTGCAGATATCGGCGGCAGTGCAGGGCGATTATCAAAGCTTGATTCGTTTCATCAATAGCCTCGAGCACTCTCCACGTTTTTATGTGCTCGACGGTTTGACTTTGACTTCGGAAACGTCCGGCGCTATCAAATTAAATCTGACGCTCCGAACGTATCTCCGCATTTGATGCCATGACGAAGAAGACTCGATACGAACTCTATGTGCTGGGCGCGCTCTTGGTTATCGCCATCGCTGCGTACGCGAGCCAATCGCGCAGTTCCGTGTTTACGGGCGCCAGTGCCAGCGACATCAGGTTCACCCCGCTGGATGTGCCCGATCCCTCGCTTCGGCTCGATTTGCTCGACCGCATCCAGAAAGAAGAATACAAGGGCCAGCATCGCAATATATTCAGCGCCGAGCCATTGCCTCCTCCTCCGTCAGTGGTGGCGACCCAGCAGCCTGCGATGCCTGTAGCGCCCCCGCCTCCTCCTCCGGTCACTGTGCCGGCGACTTTTTACGGAATTGTCACCGACCTGCGTACCGGCCAGAAACGCGCGTGTTTTTCTGCCAACGCGGATGACGTGTATATCGTTCCCGTGGGCGGAACGCTGCTCAATCAGTTCCGCATCGTGACCATCGGCAGCAATTCGGTGGAACTAGAAGAGCTTGCTTCCGGCCGCCACACCACCCTGATGCTTGCGCAGCCGACGGACGAACCGCCCCAGCCGCCGCAACAAGGACAGCCATGACGTCTGGTCCGACCTCTTCACTCAATATCCGGCGCGGGGAGAAAGGCTTCGCCCTGATTTTTGTGCTTTTCCTCGTTGCCCTTTTGATTGTCGGAGGCTCCGTCGTGTTTGTGAATCGTTTGACTGAGGGCAAGCGGCAAAAGGAAGCGGAGACGATCTGGCGGGGCCAGCAATATGCGCGTGCTATCGGACTTTACTATCGCAAATTCGGGCGCTTCCCCACGAACGTCGACGACTTGGTGAAACAGCAGAATGGCATTCGTTTTTTGCGCGAGCTTTACAAGAATCCCATGAACAAAGAAGACGGCTCGTGGCGCTTCATCTACGTCACACCCATGGGCCAGCTCATCGGCAGTGTGCGTTACACCTCTTTGCAGCAAATGGCTTTTCTCGACAGGCAACGCCAACTCGGAATTGCCAACGGAACACCCGGTACAGGGGCCGCTGCCGGGGTTCCAGGCACTACCACGGACAATTCGAGCGGCCAGCTGCCTTCACAACCTCTCGGCCAGTCAACCATGCAACCGGGAGCGTCTGGCGGCTCCGGTATTGCTCCTGGCAATTTGCCCGCGCCGCCGGGCTTATCAATCTCGGCAGTGCAAAATGGCCAGCCGCAGAATGCGTTGGGGAGTCTGGGAGCGTCTGGCGGCCAGGGTCTGCAAGCGCAAACGGGAACAAATTCGGGAATGAGTGTCAACGAATCGGCTGATTCTTCCGGGCCGGTGATCGGTGGCTTTATTATTGGCGTAGCAGGGAAGTCGGATAAGTCTTCGATCAAAGTTTACAAAGGCGGAGTCACTTACAAGCAGTGGGAATTCATCTTCAACCCGCTCGAGCAAGTTCAAACGATAGGGGCTGTACTGACTACCCCGGGAACTCAGCAACAGGGAACTTCTCCGTTCGGCATGCCTCAGCCGCCGCAACCACAGCCGCCGCAACAGCCGCAAATCCCCCAACAGCAATAGCGCGGATTGTCAGTCGCGCGTGAACGCACAGGCGAACGCCCAGCTCGAATTCAGATTTGAATTATCTCAGCGAAGTTGTGGAGGCGGTTCTTCTGCCTTTAGTTTCTTCAGCTTCTTCGTCACGCGGCGAATGTAATTTCTAGTTTCAGGGAATGGCGGCACGCCGCCATATTGTGCGACGCGTTGTGGACCTGCGTTATACGCTGCCAGCGCCAGCGGCAAATTACCGTGATATTGGTCAAGGAGCGCTTTTAAGTAGCGCGTGCCGCCCGCGATATTCTGCGCGGGATCGAAAGCGTTGCTGACGGCGTACCGGCTTGCAGTCTGCGGCATAAGCTGCATCAGGCCCATCGCGCGCTTCGGCGAAAGCGCGCGCGGCGCGAAATTCGATTCCGCGAAGATCACGCTCGAAATCAGGTTTTCGTCCACGCCATTCCGCGCTGCTGCGGCGCGGATCTGCTTGGCAAAGGGAACGTCAAGCGTCGCAGTCTGCGGAGACGGAGCAAACACATCCTCAGGATCGAAGCGCACGATCTCGCTTGACGGAACAACAATGCTGCCGCCAGCAACGTAAAGGATCACGCTCGAACCTTGCCGCAGATAGCCCGTGATGTGTAGGCGTTGACCAGAATGCAGCACGGCGTAATCCGCGCGCGCAGTCGGCGCAACGAGCGCCGCCACCATCATTGTGAAGACGACGAGGACGGCGTTCGTAATTACTCGCCGCAGAGTCGCGATCGCATTAGCTCTCATAAATGGCCACATATCTTTATACATTTGAACCCGTTTGTGTCTGTGCCGTTGCCGTTGCCCTGGCGACCTGGTATTCCTGCTTTTCTGTTCCCAACTTTCAACTATGGACTATCAACTCTCAACGGGCTTCCCCGAGCGCATGCGCGCGTATCGCAGCCGCCACTCCGGCTTCGTCATTCGACAACGTCACCGCCCAGCCGAGCGCTTTTAACTCCGCGGCGCTGTTGGCCATCAATACAGGCAGGCCCGCGAATTCGAGCATATCGCGGTCGTTCCAGTTGTCGCCAATCGCCATGATTTCCTCGCGCCGAATACCGCGTCGTCGCGCCCATTCCGCCAGCGCTGCGCCCTTCGAGCATCCGCGCTCGATCACATCGAGAATGCTCAAGTCGCGCTGCTCGTATTCCGTCAGCGCCGTCGAAAAATCGTTCACGCGCGGCATGGATTTCAGAGCCGAATGCGCCGCGCGCATCCGCGCCACCGAGCCGACGAACATTACTTGAATCGGATCTTCGTCGAGGCTCTCTTCCAGCGGCACGCATTCGGCGATGAATTCGCGGTTGCGCTGGTAATATCCGCCGCTGACAGGATCCTTCCAATCAATGCGCTCGAAAACCAATTGACGCTCGCGCACGCGGTCAAAAACAACCGCGGCTCCGGAACGAAAATCAGCCGTCGCGGCCAGCACTTCGCGCGCGAGCGCCCGAGGCAGCAGATGCCGCAAATGAGTCTCGCCTGCCTTCGATTTAATCAGCGCACCGTTGTTGACCACCAGCGTCAGCTCGCACGGAAGCTGCTCGGAGATTAGCTTTGCAAAATCGAATCGCCGACCCGTGACAAGCATGATCTCGATGCCGCGCGCGTGCGCTTCGACGATTGCCTCGCGATTCGCAGCGGGCAATTCGTGGCGGCTGTCGAGCAGCGTGCCGTCAATATCCATGGCGATCAAGCGCACAGGCATTCATCGATTGTACCGTGCCGCTCGCGGGCGCCGAGCATTTGTTGCTGCGAGGTGTGCTAAACTTTTCCGCTTATGCCAAATACATTGAAAACAACAATCACTCATCTGGAATGTTCCCGTTGCAAGAAGACGCATCCACACAACCAACTCAAGAACCTCTGCGATTGTGGTGGCCCGCTGCTCGCGCGGTACGATTTGAAGGCCGCAAAGAAAACTCTGACGCGCGAAGCCTTGCGTTTACGGCCCACAACCATGTGGCGCTATGAAGAAGTGCTGCCCTCGCGCGAGCAGGTTACGCTTGGCGAAGGCATGACGCCTGTGCTTCACGCGAAACGTCTCGGCGCATCCATGGGCTTGCGGAATCTCTACATCAAGGACGAAGGGCTGAATCCGACTGGCTCGTTCAAAGCACGCGGTCTTTCCGCCGCCGTCAGCCGCGCCAAAGAACTGGGAGTCAAAGTTCTGGCGACTCCCACGGCAGGAAACGCGGGTGGTGCGCTTGCCGCTTATGCCGCGCAGGCTGGAATTCCGTGCGTGATCGTAATGCCCGCAGATACGCCTCTCGCCAACGAAATGGAATGCCGCGCATTCGGCGCGGACGTGCGCAAGCTCGACGGCCTGATCTCCGACTGCGGCAAATACGTCGCCGAAAATAAAGAGAAGAACGGCTGGTACGAAGTCACCACGCTCAAGGAACCGTATCGCATCGAAGGCAAAAAAACGATGGGCCTTGAGCTGTGGGAGCAGTTCGACGGCAAGCTTCCCAACGTGATTATTTATCCCACGGGCGG
>DASRQP010000211.1:0-3009 GCA_035696585.1 Candidatus Acidiferrales bacterium
CTTGGAACCATCATGCCCGCGGCTCTGCATGAAACGATTCCGCCGCAGTACGACGCCGACGGCGTGAAGCACTATCTGGCGTATAAACTGGAAGCGCGTCCTGCCGCGAATGGCTTCTCGAGCTTGCGGGAAGAGACTTCCGATCCGCTCTTTTTGCTTCTGGGACTTTCGGGGTTGGTGCTGCTGATTGCATGCGCGAATCTGGCGAACTTGATGCTGGCGCGGGCGAGCGCGCGCGAACGCGAAATCGCGGTGCGTCTGGCTCTCGGAGCGACGCGTGGACGGTTGATTCGCCAAATGCTCTCGGAGAGCGCGCTGCTGGCCATCGCGGGCGCGGTGTGCGGAGGATTTTTGGCGGCAGGGCTCAGTCGATTTTTGGTTTCGTTCATCGGCACGCCGAATAATCCGATTTTTCTCGACATGCCGACGGACTGGCGTGTACTCGGATTTGCCGCCGGCCTTGCGATTCTGACGACAATTTTATTTGGACTGGCGCCGGCAATGCGCGCCGGAAGCGCTTCGCCGGGAGCGGTTTTGAAGACGGGCGGGCGCGGAATGACGGTCGGGAAGGAACGATTCCGGCTGCAAAGAATTCTCGTGGCATCGCAGGTGGCTCTTTCTCTGGTGTTGCTCGCCGGAGCGCTGCTCTTCACGCGCAGTCTGCGCAACTTGATGACGCGCAATCCGGGTTTCCAGGAAAACGGCGTGCTTATCGCCAACGTGGATTTCACCCGGCTGAAGGTACCTACAGCGCAGCAGGAGCCGTTCCTGCGCGATTTGCTCGAACGCATCCGCGCGATTCCCGGAGTGGCGGCAGCAGGCATTTCGGAGCGCTCTCCCGTGAACGGAAATAGTTCGAATGATGAGATATTGAGCCTGACGGGAACCGACAGCGGTCACTCGGCTTGGGAGGATTACGTCAGTTCGGGGTATTTTCAAACCATCGAGAATCCAATGCTCGTGGGCCGCGACTTCAATTCCAACGACACGGTCAGTTCGCCCCGCGTCTCGATTGTGAATCAGACGTTTGTGAATAAATTCCTGGACGGGACGAAAGATGTGATTGGCAAGCGGTTCCGGGTGTGGACTTCGCCGGGCGACACACCGCGGTATTACACGGTCGTCGGTGAAGTGAAGGATTCGGTTTACAACGACATGCATGAGCCGATGGTGCCAGTCATGTATTTCCCGCGCACGCAGCTCGTGCCGCCGTTTATTTATCCCGGCGCGACTTTCCTGATCCGCTCGCAAATAGGAATGAAGGGCCTGCTCGATGCGGTTAAGGGCACTATTGCGGGCGTGAATCCTGAGATCGACATCGACTTCGAAGTGTTGCACACGCAAATTCGCGAGTCGTTAGTGCAGGATGAATTGATGGCCACGCTGTGCGGATTTTTTGGCGCGCTGGCAGTGCTGCTGGCGGCAATCGGACTCTATGGCGTGATTTCGTATACGGTGGCGCAGCGCACGAACGAAATCGGCATTCGAATGGCGCTGGGTGCTCAACGCAGAAGTGTGGTGCGGCTGATTCTGGGCGAAGTGGCGATTCTGATTGCGATTGGCGTTGTGGTGGGCGCGGGGCTGACGCTTGCGGGCAGCAAAGCGGCGAGTTCGCTGTTGTTCGGGTTGAAGGCACGGGATCCGCTTACGTTGGCGCTGGCGGTGGTTATTCTGGCGGCGATTGGATTCGCGGCGAGCTTTTTGCCGGCGCGACGGGCGTCGCGACTGGATCCGATGGTGGCGCTGAGATATGAGTGAGGCCGTAAAACAGTGGCTAGTGACTAGTGGCGAGTGGCGAGGAAAAACCCCACCCTTCGCAAAGAGCGCTCCCTTCCTTTGTCAGGGTGAACAGGATGGGGCACCCGCAAAGGCGAAAGACGAAGCAGTTCCTTCATCGGCGTTCGCCAAAAACCGGGCGACCCTTCCTGCATCAGGGCGGGCCGGGTTCCCTTCGTACCTCCCTTCCTTCGTCAGGGCGAGCAGGGCAGGCGGGACGACAATGAAACATTAAAAGGAAAAGCGAGGCAGTGCTACTGGAGGACGCGCCATGAACAGTCTCCTGCAAGATTTGCGTTACGGGCTACGGATGCTGGCGAAGTCGCCGGGATTTGCGGCGGTGGCGATACTGACGCTGGCGCTGGGGATTGGCGCAAACGCGGCGATTTTCCAATTGATTGACGCTGTGCGCCTGCGCACGTTGCCCGTCAAAGATCCCACTACCCTCGCAATCGTGCACATCAACAAGAATCATTGGGGCTCGGGAAACTTTAACGGGCCGTACGCCGAATTCACTTTCCCGCTGTGGAAGCAAGTCGAGCAGCGACAGCAGGCGTTCTCGACGATCGCTGCGTGGGGCAGCGACCGGCATAACCTCGCCACGGGCGGGGAAGTGGACATGGCACAGGTGTTTTACGCGAGTGGAGATTTCTTCAGTACGCTGGGCGTGCCGCCGTTCCTTGGACGATTGATCTCTTCGAGCGATGACCAGACAGGGTGCGCGGGCGGAGTGGACCTGAGCTACTCGTTCTGGCAGCGACGGTATGGCGGAAGCGCGTCGGTGATTGGCAAAACACTTACATTGGACGGCCATGCGTTCGAGATTATGGGCGTGACGCCGCCGAGTTTTTACGGAGTTTCCGTAGGCGACCGCTTCGATATCGCCATCCCCATTTGCGCGGAGCCGATTATCCACGGACAGTTCAGCTACATCACCGGCAACAGGCCGCGCGTGAGTTGGTGGCTCTCCGTGTTCGGCAGGCTGAAGCCCGGATGGACGCTGCAGCGCGCCACTGCGCAGATGAACACCATCATGCCGGCGGCACTCCACGAAACGATTCCGCCGCAGTATGACGCGGAGGGCGTAAAACACTATCTTGCGTACACACTCGAAACACGCCCCGCGGCGAATGGGTTTTCGCAGATGCGCGACGACGCTTCCGATCCGCTTTGGCTTTTGCTCGGACTCTCCGGTCTAGTGCTGCTGATCGCCTGCGCCAACCTGGCCAACTT
>DASRQP010000212.1:0-1663 GCA_035696585.1 Candidatus Acidiferrales bacterium
ACGGAGGCGGAGGCGATTCTCCTCGACGGGCATTTCGTGATCGAGCACGGCGCGCGCTACCGTCGCGGCTCTTTTTTTAACTTCAACGGAACAGGCGGCGTGTGGCGCCGCACTGCAATTGAAGACGCTGGAGGATGGCAGCATGACACGCTGACGGAAGACACCGATCTTTCCTATCGCGCGCAGCTTCGCGGCTGGCGTTTCCTTTATTTGCCCGATGTGGAGTGTCCCTCGGAACTGCCAGTGGAAATGAACGCATTTAAATCGCAACAGGCGCGTTGGGCGAAAGGCCTGATGCAGACGGCGATCAAAATTCTGCCGCGCGTTTTGAAGTCGGACGAACCCGGATTTGTGAAAGCGGAAGCATGTTTTCATCTGACGGCCAACATCAGCTATCCGCTGATGGTGTTGCTCTCCGTGATTTTGCTGCCCGCGATGATCGTGCGCTTCTATCAGGGATGGTTTCAGATGTGCCTGATCGACTTGCCGCTGTTTCTCGCTTCCACGTGCTCCATTTCGAGTTTCTATTTGGCGTCGCAGCGCGTCCTTTACCCGAAGACGTGGTGGCGCGCAATTTTCTATTTGCCGTTCGTAATGGCGATCGGAATCGGGCTTTCGGTACGTAACGCCGTGGCCGTCATCGAAGCCCTCGTCGGCAAGCAATCCGAGTTTGTGCGCACGCCAAAATACCGGATCGAAGGCCAAGAGCGCGGCGTGCCGCTCAAGCGTAGATATCGCAATCGCGTGGGATGGGTGCCCTATGCGGAAGTGTTCCTCGGATTGTATTTTGCGGCGACGATTGTTTACGCCGTCCAAAATGAGAATTACGTCACCATTCCCTTCTTGGTGCTTTTCGTGTGGGGCTACTTGTACACCGGACTGATGTCGCTCGGTCAGGGAGCGTTGGAGCGCTTTCGAATCGGACGCGCGCCTGAGACCGGTGAGATTCGTCCCGCTGCCACGGGCGTTCCCGGATTCTGAGTAGTGCGGTTCGATTGCCGCGAATGTTTGGACAGAGCGGACGCGCGTTGACCGATCGCTGCGCCGCCCGCTATAATTGAACCTCAACGAACGGCCAGCGACGGGACAACCTGCCGGAAGATTCGCCTGCAGAAGAATCCCATAAAGAATCAGGAGCAAACGATGGTAAAAGCGACACAACTGCGCCCCGGCATGATCATTCAACATCAGGGCGACCTTTACACCGTTTTCAGCGTCGAGCACAGGACTCCGGGAAACAAGCGCGGCTCCATGCAAACGAAAATGCGCAGCCTGCGCACCGGCTCGATCGTTGATTACCGGTTCCGCGCGGAGGAATTCATCGAGCGCGCCATTATGGACGAGATGGAATTCGAATTTCTCTATGGCGACACGTCGGGCTATCACTTTATGAATTCGCAAACTTACGAACAGCTCTCTCTCGACAAGGAAATTTTGGGAGATGTAGTGGATTATCTGATCCCGAACTTGCAAGTGAGGATCGAGTTCTACGAAGGGAAGCCGATGGGAGTTTTGCTGCCCGACACGGTTGACCTGACGGTGACGGCGACCGAGCCAACGGTTCAGAAAGCGACGGCAAGCGCGGTCGGTAAACCCGCGACGCTCGAGACGGGGCTGGTGATCAACGTGCCGCCCTTCGTGAATAATGGCGACAAAGTGAAAG
>DASRQP010000213.1:0-4472 GCA_035696585.1 Candidatus Acidiferrales bacterium
CGCGCCGCGTCGGGAACGATTCGCCAGTTTTGATCGGCGGCGGGGAACTGCTTCGTCTTTTCAAGGTACGCGATGATCAAGTCGCGAACTTCCTCCGTTGACCTGTAAACAACCGGCAATCCCTTGAACACCGAGTATCCGCCGCCGCCCGTGTATCTGTAATTGTTGATTGCCACGCGAAATTTCTGCGTAACGGAAATCGGCTCGCCTCGAAAAGTCAAATTCGCAATCCGGCTGCCCACCGGCTTGGTCAAATCCATCTCGTACGCAACGCCTTCCGCAGAATCCGCGTCGTAGCCCGGCAACCGCATCGGTTTGCCGGCGGGCGGAGGCCATGCGGGATAGAAACTCGCCGCGTGTTCCAGCGCGTCCTTCAGTTGCGCGCCCGTCATCTCCACGCCGTAGAGCGTATTCTCGTAAGGGTAAATCCCAAACGCATCGCGAATCGTCACCGTACCCGCCGCCACATGCACGCTCGGAATGAAAAGCGTGGCGAGCGACACGTCCGCGTGTGCGTATTGCATTTGGACATGATGAATCAAATCCACCAGGGGCTCGTCTTCATAGCGCGCCAGCGTACCGCTGAGCGATTCGCTCGCTTTCGCAATCGGCGTATCTAAATACTTCTCCACTGTTTCGTGATACGGCTCGACGAGCTTTACAATCCCCGGATCTTGCGGCGCGTCCATCTCGGGCCGAATCGTTGTGGAATGTTTCGACAGAACTTTCCAGTGCCCGTCCGATTCGCGATGCAACTTCACGTCCGCGCGCGCCAGCGACCCGCCCCAGTTTTTTGCTTGCGCCATCAGTACGCCGTTCACAGTCAGCTCCGGCATCTCCTGATGCGTGTGTCCATAAAAAATCACGTCAATTGACGGCTCGCTTTCCGCCAACTCCCACGCCTCGTTCTCTCCATTCAGCGTGTAGCCGGGAAAAGGCTCGCCCGTCTTAGGATTGCGATCCAGCCCCGAGTGCATGATCACCACAAGTACATCGCATTTTGCACGAACTTCGGGAATCACATGCCGCGCTGCGTCCACAATCGGTTCAAACGTGTAGCCGCGATAGTGCGAAGGAATTTCCCAGCGCGGCACGCCGGGCGTCACAAATCCCACGATCCCGACGCGCACCCCGCCAACCGTTTTAATAATGTACGGCTGAAAGTACGGCACCCCGCTCGTATACGTTTGCTTCAAGTTCGCCGCCAGCCACGGAAAATTCGATTCGCGTTTCGCTTTCCACATGACGCGCTCGCCAAAATTGAATTCGTGATTGCCCACTTCCATCGCGTCGTAGTGCATCGCGTTCATCACCGCGATTTCCGGATTCGGCAGCGCGGGCTCTTTCACGTTGAAGTAGTACGCGAGCGGCGTGCCTTCAATGGTGTCTCCGCAATCAAGCAGCAGCACGTTTGGCGCGGTCGCGCGAATCGTCTCCACCAGCGTCGCGATTTTCGCCAACCCCCAATTCGCTGGCTTGTTCGTGATGTCGTCCCACGCCAGCAGATGCCCATGCGAATCGGTCGTGCTCAGGAGCGTCAGCGTCACGTCGTCCGCCGCAGTCTGCGCGTGAACGGCCGCTTCGTGCAGACGCACTCCGCCGGCAATGAGCAGCGCAATGCTAAGAAGCGACGCGGAATAAGAAAGGCGGGAAGTGAATTTACGTGCGCGAATCATCGGCGAGAAGTATCTCACAACAGAAGCTGAAAATACGGTTATCGCGGAATCAACCTTCGCAGAGGGGAAGCGCGTGCGCCACAAGCGCGGTAATCGACACAAGCTGCCGTAAATCCGACGGCGAGAAATCGCGTGCGCCCCGCGCGGTTTTCGCTTTGCGCGACACTTGCAGCACTCCAATCACCTTGGCATCAACCGCGATCGGCGCGCTCATGATCTTCTGTATCGGGTCGCTGCGCTCTTGCTTGATGCGCACGCCCTCAAAAACCGAGGCGTGCGGTGCAATATTGAAGTGGTTGACGATCTCCGGCCGCTTGTCGCGCGCTGTTCTCACCGCAAGCGAAGAGTTGCTCGTCAGCGGAATTCGCCCGACGGATTGCAATTGCTCCGGGAAGCGAAAGCGCAAAAATTTTCCGTCGTCCGTCACTGAAAGAATCGCCACTTCATCGGTTTGCACGGAAAATACGCGTCCCACGGCGTCCGCGATTTTCGTCAATTGCGCCGCGTTCAATGCCGTGCCGTGTTTCATCATTTCACCAACTAAAATTTCCACCTCGGAGACGCCTGTACTCGACATGTTTCGAGTCTAGCACGCCGTTTGCCGCGGCCGTTTCTCCTGTTGCCGCCTTGCAAACACGTTTGCCGCTGTCTATACTGAAATGTTTGCAGGCGAGCAATTCTGCTCACGCACTTGCATCGCGTGGGTTTGGTGCGCGCTTATCTCAAGTTCCTGTCGGAACTTTTTCGGAGAGTGGATGCCGGGCACGGCCTCGAAACCTGACTCCAGTTACTTCTGGGACAAACTGCATTCCCTTAGCGGCATAATTCCTATTGGCGCATTCCTCGCCGAACATTTCTGGTCCAACAGTTACGTTCTCGTCAGCCCCGAACGCTATAACTCCACTGCCGCGGGTCTCGAACAGATTCCCTGGCGCATTCCCGTCGAATTTCTTTTCATCTGGTTGCCCATCGCGTTTCACGGTTGCTACGGTCTCTACATTTGGTGGCGCGGCAAGGCCAACGTTCTCGGCCATCCGTGGATGGCTAATTGGATGTACGTGCTGCAGCGATGGACAGGCATCGTGCTCTTCGCGTACATCATCTGGCACGTGTGGATCGAACGCTTCGCCACGCATGGACGCTCGACATTCGCCGGCGTCGCGCACGACTTCGCGAATCCCTATTACGCTGCGTTTTATGTCATCGGAATTCTTGCGGCTTCGTTTCATCTGGGCAACGGACTCTTTAATTTTTGCTGCAAGTGGGGAATTGCCGTCACGCCGCGCGCGCAACGCGCCGCCGGTTTCTTCGGCGCGCTCGTCGGCGTCATTTTCAGCGTCGCCGGCCTTTTGATTATCGCCGGCTTCGTTTACAACTGGCATCCGTTCAGCGGATATCTCTAGCCCAATTTTATGAGAGAGCCCAAAATCATCATTGTCGGAGGCGGCCTCGCGGGACTTATGGCCACGATCCGCGTGGCCGAATCCGGCGTGCCTGTTCAATTATTCTCCATCGTACCCGTCAAGCGCTCGCACTCCGTTTGCGCGCAGGGAGGCATCAACGCCGCAAAGAATCTGAAAGGCGAAGGCGATTCCACCTGGATTCATTTCGACGACACGATTTACGGCGGCGATTTCATCGCCAACCAGCCCATCGTCAAATCCATGTGCGAAGCCGCTCCCGCCATCATCGATCTTCTCGACCGCATGGGCGTCATGTTCAATCGCACGCCCGAGGGCCTGCTCGATTTTCGGCGCTTCGGCGGCACGCTCTATCACCGCACGGCGTTCGCCGGAGCCACCACGGGCCAGCAATTGCTCTACGCGCTCGACGAGCAAGTTCGCCGCTTCGAATCCGAGGACAAAGTCCAGAAATTCGAGGGTTGGTCGTTCCTCTCCGCTGTCCTCGACGAAAATCGCATCTGCCGCGGCATTTGCGCCATGGATTTGAAAACCATGGAAGTCCGCACATTTCCCGCCGACGCCGTTATTTTCTGCACCGGCGGCATCGGCGCAATTTTTCGCCAAACGACTAACTCAGTCGTCTGCACGGGGACTGCGCAATCCGCGCTTTTCCAGCAAGGCGTCTACTACGCGAACGGCGAATTCATCCAAGTGCATCCCACGGCGATTCCCGGCGAGGACAAATGCCGCTTGATGAGCGAATCGCTTCGCGGCGAAGGCGGACGCGTCTGGGTGCCGCGCAAAGCGGGCGACACGCGCCCCGCGCGTTCGATTCCAGAGAAAGAACGTTTTTATTTTCTCGAAGAGTGGTACCCGAAATACGGCAACCTGGTCCCGCGCGACGTCGCCACGCGCGCCATTTACAGAATCGTCTTCGAGGAAAAACTCAGCCTCGCCGGAATGAACGCCGTCTACCTCGACCTCACGCATCTGCCGCGCGAGATGCTCGACCGCAAACTCGAAGGAGTCCTCGAGATTTACCAGACATTTGTGGGCCCCGATCCGCGCGAAGAACCGATGAAAGTTTTCCCCGCCATGCATTACACGATGGGCGGCATGTGGGTCAACGCGGAAGACCAGGCGACGAGCATCCCCGGAATCTACGCCGCCGGCGAATGCGAATACCAATATCACGGCGCAAATCGTCTCGGTGCCAATTCGCTTGTGAGCTGCATCTTCGGCGGCGGCATCGCAGGCCCAGCTGCCGTGAAGTATGCGCGCAGCCTCGAAAAGGGAACTGACTCCGTCTCTTCCCACGTCTTCGAGCACGAACAAAAGCGGCAGGAAGCCAAGAACGCGGCGTTGATCGCGCAGGACGGCACCGAAAATCCGA
>DASRQP010000214.1:0-2093 GCA_035696585.1 Candidatus Acidiferrales bacterium
GCCGCCGCGGGAGAAACCACCCACTGCCACATCGCCTCTTCCGGCGCGTTCGCCGGATCCTCCAAGCGCCCGCCTTCATGGCTCAAATGCCAGATATTGCGGTCGCGGCTGTAAATATTCTTCGTGGTCTGTTCGATGGGAACATTGTGCTCGCGCGCATAGGCAATCGCTTCTTCGCGGGAGGTGATATTCCATTCGCGCCACGGCGCGATGATTTTCAGTTCCGGCGCGATTGCTTTCACCGCAAGCTCGAACCGCACTTGATCGTTGCCTTTTCCTGTGCATCCGTGCGCCACCGCGTCGGCGCCCACTTTGCGTGCCATCTCCGCCTGCCGTCGCCCCAATATCGGCCGCGCAAACGAAGTCCCCAGCAAATATTTGTGCTCGTACACGGCTCCCGCTCGCAATGTCGGCCAAATGTAGCCGGTAATAAATTCCTCGCGTAAGTCCTCGACGTGCGCTTCGCTCGCCCCGGTAGCCAGCGCTTTTCGTCGAGCCGCTTCCAGATCCTCTTTCTGTCCGAGATCGCCGATCATGGCGATCACTTCGCAGTGATAATTCTCCTTCAGCCATGGAATGATGATGGAGGTGTCGAGTCCCCCGGAATAGGCCAGCACCACTTTTTTCGCCAACGTTTTCTCCTTATCCAAGCAGCGTGAGTAGGATTGCCTTCTGAACGTGCAAACGATTCTCCGACTGGTCGAACACAATCGACTGCGGCCCGTCGATGACGCCCGCGGCAACTTCCGAACCGCGGTGCGCCGGTAAGCAGTGCATGAACACCGCATGCGGATCGGCCTGCGCTAAGAGTTTCTCATTCACATGATACGGCGCAAAAATGGCCCCGCGTTCTGCGGCCTCATTCTCCTGGCCCATGCTCGCCCACACGTCCGTGTAAATCGCCTGCGCTCCGTCTACCGCCTCTTCCGGTGAGCGGAGGATTTCGATTTTACCGCGCGTTTCGCGAGCCGCGCGACGTGCCTCCGCCACCACTTCCGCATTCGGTTCATAACCGGCGGGCGTTGCCACTCGAACGTGCGCCCCAACCCGCGCGCCGATGCTCAGCAGGGAATGGCAAACATTATTTCCATCGCCGACGTAAGCGACTTTCACGCCGCGCAGTGATCCAAAGCGTTCTTCGAGCGTGAAAAAATCCGCCAGCGCCTGGCAGGGATGAAAACCGTCGGACAGTGCGTTAATCACCGGTATCGACGCATTTTCCGCCAGCTCATCCAGTACTTTCTGCTCGAACACACGCGCCACGATTCCCTGCACCCAGCGGTCCAGATTTTTCGCAACATCGGCCACCGTTTCTCGCTCGCCCAACCGCGATTGCGTGTGATCCAGAAAGACCGCTCCTCCACCCATGCTCGCAATGCCCACTTCGAAAGTAACGCGCGTGCGCAGCGATGGCTTTTCAAAAATCATCGCTAGGAAACTTCCCGCCAGCGCGCTCCGGTACCGTTCCGGCCGCGCCTTGATGTCGGCGGCCAGATGATAGAGCTCGCGAATCTGCGCCGCGCCCCATTCGGTGCCGGTCAGCAGATCGTGCGTGAGCGTCGGAATATTTGCGGTTGCGGCCATCGCGTTCATGTTCACCTCGTTGCGGCGTGCGCGACTGTTCCAGCTATTTCTTGAGCCCGCGAAACGGATTGCGCCTGCGAAATCTCCGCCGGCTTCCATGCCTTTCGTGGCGCTTTTGCCAGCACGACTTCGAGCGTCTTCAAGAATTCCCGGATCTCCTGCGCGCGAACAATGAAGGGGGGCAGCATGCGCAAAATGTGTTCGTGCGTGCAATTGATGATCAAGCCGCGCTTCAGCGCTTCTTCGGCAATCGGCGCGCCTTCGATCGACAAATCGAGCCCCACGATCAGTCCTTCTCCCCGCACCTCGCGAATAAATTCGAATCGCGACTTCAATTTCTCCAGCCCTTGCCGAAGCTCTTCGCCGCGCTCGCGAACATTGGCGAGCAATTTCTCATCTTCGAGTGTCTTCAAAAATTCCAGAGCCACGGCGCAGACGAACGGCCCGCCGCCAAACGTCGTGCCATGCAAGCCCGGTGTAAACGCGGCAGCAAACTTCTCATTCGCAAT
>DASRQP010000215.1:0-3679 GCA_035696585.1 Candidatus Acidiferrales bacterium
CGGCAACGATCAATCCTACTGAGCCATCCACGCGCGACAATTCCTCAATGACGATGGAGTATTCGAGATAGCCGAGGCCCGCGCCGCCGTATTTTTCAGGGAAAATAACGCCGAGCAAGCCCATTTCTCCGAGTTGAGGAATAATTTCCGCGGGAAATTTCGAGGCTTCGTCCCACTCCATGACGTGCGGAGCAATTTCAGCCTCGGCGAATTCGCGAACGGTGCGCCGGAGGTGCTGCTGTTCATCGGTCAGAGAGAAATCCACGTCACCTCGCTGCTTTTACGTGATCACTTCCAGCGAATGTCTGAATTGCGCGCGAATCGCCGAACGAAAACTTTACCATACTGGTTGCGCGCACCCAAGACTGCGCGCAGCTCGCGATGAGCTCCTACGCGTGAGTTCGCTCGGGCGCCTTGCAGATTTCCTCGAGCGCGGAGATCGCGCGGTCAACGCCGGAGCGGTCCACGTCGCAGTGCGTCACCATGCGCACGGAATATTTTTCCGTCGCGCCGGCGAGAACCTTGCGTTTGCCGAGCTCCGCGCTGATTTCCGCGGCGGTCTTCCCTGTTCCGCGTACGTCGAAAATCACGATGTTCGTCACCACTTTTTTGGGGTCAAGCGCGATTCCAGGAATCTTCGATAATCCCTGGGCCAAATGCCGCGCGTTTTCGTGGTCGCGATGGAGAGTCTTGGGCGACTCTTCGAGTGCAATCAATCCCGCCGCCGCAAGAACGCCAACCTGGCGCATGCCTCCGCCGAGCATTTTGCGGTGAATGTGAGCCTTATCGATAAAATCGCGGGAGCCAACGAGCATCGAGCCAACCGGCGCGGCGAGACCTTTCGACAAGCAAAACATCACGGAATCGAATTTACGCGTCAACTCCTTGACGCTCTTCCCAAGCGCCACCGACGCATTGAAAATGCGCGCGCCGTCGAGATGCACGGGCAATTTCAATTCGTGCGCGCGATCGCAAATTTCCTCGGCGAGTTCGGTCGGATAAATTGTGCCGCCCGCCATGTTATGCGTGTTTTCGAGGGTGATCAGGCCAGTCTGCGAATACTGATATCCCTTGGGGCGCTGCATCGATTCGATCATCGTCCAGGTCAAAATTCCGTCCTGCGCAGGGATCGGCCGCGGCATGCATCCCGCCAACGCGGACATCGATGCGAGTTCGTACTGATTCACGTGCGCTCGCTGCTCGCAAACGACTTCAAGGCCCGGGCGCGTCCACGTCTTGATGGCGACCAGATTTCCCATCGAACCGCTGGGCACAAAGAGCGCCGCTTCGCGGCCGAAAATCTCCGCCGCGCTTTGCTGCAATTTATTTACGGTGGGATCTTCGCCGTAGACGTCATCGCCAACTTCCGCTTCCGCCATGGCGCGGCGCATCGCCGGAGTTGGCCGAGTTACGGTGTCGCTGCGCAGATCGACGGCTGCGGTGGCGCTACTTGCATCGTTTCTCGATTCGTACATTTCATTTCCTCACTGTTTTTAGGCCGCGCCGCGTAGATACTGGCTGGCCACATGACGAATGGCCTCAGGGGCTAAAGCCCCTTTTACGCACGGCGTTTTACGGCACGGCTAAAGCCGTGCCCTGACAAAAGCCGTTGCTAATGGCCCACCCAGACCCAGAATTACGACCGATCACGCGGCTCTGCAAACCCTGACCCTGCGAAAACAAAAGCACACAGGCTGAAGCCTGTGCCACGCAAGACGCAGACTCCCTGCCAGCGACAGCTAGGCTCCTCGCGGTTGCTCGTCGGAGTGGCAACAAATAGAGCCTGGCCATTGAGAAATGGCTGAGCCCTACCCTAACAATTCCACGAAGGCCTCATTCGAAATGGTGAGCTTCGCGGCGTTCAGGCGAATCGTATCGCCATCGCGTTCGATCAAGCCGTCGTCCAGCAATTTATTTATCCGCGAGCTTAAGTCCGCGGGATATTCGCGTTGGATTCGCGCGAGGTCGATGCCGGCAAGTTGGCGCAAGCCCAAAAACAATTCCTCTTCGAGCGCTTGCGCGGCGGTAACGGCTTCGTCGCTTTCGATTGTTGTGCGTCCTTGCGCGATTGCAGCAGCATAAGCGGATGGATCGTGGACATTCGACCAGCGCCGCTGCCCGTCAAACGAATGCGCGCCCGCGCCGAAACCGATGTATGGCTGGCGACGCCAGTATTTCAAGTTGTGCTTCGAAGCGCGCGCGGGGAGCGACCAATTCGAGATTTCGTAGTGCACGAATCCAGCGGCCGCCAATGTCGCGCACGCCGACTCATAAAAATCGGCCATTGCGTCGTCGGACGGCACCGCGGCTGCGCCATATTTGTTTCCACCGGCGATGATTTCTTTGCCGAGGCGGCTGCCGTCATCTACTTCCAGAAGATAAATGGAAATGTGTTCGGGCGCCAGCGCGATCAATTCTCCAACGGACGCTTCCCACGTTTCGCGCGTTTGATGAGGAAGGCCAGCGATTAAATCCATGCTGATATTCCGAAAACCTGCGGCGCGCAACAATTCCACGGCGCGATAGACATCTTCGCGGCGGTGCATGCGTCCAGCTGCGCGCAACTCTTCATCGTTCAACGATTGGACGCCCATGCTGACGCGGTTGATTCCTGCGTCGAGCCATGCGGCAGCTTTCTCTGCAGTGATCGTCTCGGGATCGGCTTCGAGAGTGACTTCACCGAGCGCGCAAGAATAAGTGTGGCGTATCGCGTCCATGATGCGAGCAAGATCGGGCGGTTCGAGCAGGCTCGGCGTTCCGCCGCCGAGATAAACCGTATCGACCGTGACGTTATGCAACGATCGCGATTGCGAGAGTTCCCGGCAAACGGCGTCCACATAAGGACGATACAAACTGCGCGCGACCACGCCCGTGTGAAAATTGCAATAGGTGCACTTCGTCTGGCAAAAAGGAACCTGCACGTAAATTCCGAGCGTCGCGTTGCGATTCTGTTCAGTGTCGAGGTTGCTCGTAATTGGCATTGAGCTCGTGTTCATAGACTAGAGGCTATCTCATAAATGGTTTTAGGCCACTCGAGATGAACGAGTTAGCAACCGTTGGCGTGAGAAACCCCTTTGTTTCGTGGGTTTCAGTCTGCCCTCCGCTCGGCACCAATGGGGTGGTATGTAAGATTTTCATATTTATGAGATAGCTTCTAGGTAATTCAGGGCCTTCAACGTCCGCAGGAGGGTCCGAACCGAAGATCCCCGGCCAGCTTCCAGTTTTTGTAGCGCTGTCAGGGCAATGCCCGCCTTCTCGGCAAGTGTTCGCTGATCGATATTGCGATGTAGGCGCAACTGGCGCATTCCCATCCCCATAGACAGGCTTGCTTTCTTTGGATTTTAGGGTCGACTCCGGCAGTCCCGAACCAGCCTTGGCTATGCCACCCACAAGACTGCAACTCGCGAAAACCGAACTGACTACCTTTTTCGACCAAACGGGGAAGGCCGTATTTTCCAGGCAAGAACTAAAGGCTTGGACGGGCCGCGCGTTTGCCGTCACTTGCTCTGGATTCCGGCGCGTCATGCAAGCTGAATGCGCCATTTCAACTAAGATCGTCCGTCAGTATGATATACAGAGATATCGCGGAGGTGCTCTAAAGCGCGGAGAGAACCAAGCGGAGAGCCCATGGCCAACATTCAGCGAGATTGGAAGACGCGGGTTGTTCGCGGCGGGTTTC